>CANQVV010000016.1 GCA_947627385.1 uncultured Bacilli bacterium | reverse complement strand
AGAAACCTTTAATAACTTTAAAGAAAAAATGTTTAATCTTTGTGATAAGATTTGTAGAGCATTAGGTCATAAGTTAGGTATTCATTATAAAGAAGATGATGAAATTGATTATGATGATATGGAATATTATGCAAAAGAAGTTAATCGAAAATATGACCGATCTGAAAAAGATAAATCTGATGATATGGAAATAAGTATGTAGTATAAATAACTCTTAATATTTTTGATAAAAAGAATTTGTAACCTAAAAAAATAAATCTTGTATAAATGTAAAAATAAATAAAACGAACCTTTTAAAATGAAATGTACCAAAAATAATATTTTAAATTAAGTAGTGATTGGAGGATTGATAATATGAAGAAAATAAATAAAATTTTACAAAACAATGATTACAAATATCTTTTTATCTCTCAAACTTAATTTCGTTTGAAAGGGGTAAAATATGGAATACAATGTCATAGATATTGTAGATGATAAAATAACTGATACTAAATTAAAAGAAATCATTAATAAAAAGTTATATAAAATCATCGAACTTTTGGAGTTTAATGTCAATACAGCCGAGTAAGTGGTATAATAGTATTGGTTATAAGTTTAACTTAAAACTTAATTGTTACCTTATGTTAGGAGGTAATGATTATGAATGAAATGGAGAGTGTTGAGAGTAAGAAAGTATTAAGAGTTGGAATTTATTTAAGATTATCTAATGAAGATAAGGACAAACTAAACAAAGATGATGATAGTGAATCTATCAAAAATCAAAGAAATATGCTTATTGACTATATTGAAAAGCATCCTGAATTTGCATTAGTTGATGAGTATTGTGATGAAGATTTATCTGGTGCTGGAACTTATAGACCTGAATTTGAAAGACTAATTAGAGATTGTGAAAATGGAAAACTTGATATAGTTTTATGTAAAAGTCAATCAAGATTTTCAAGAGATATGGAAATTGTTGAAAAATATATCAATAATAAGTTTAAAGAATGGAATATTAGGTTTATAGGACTATCCGATAATGCTGATACTGATAATAGTGGAAACAAGAAATCAAGACAAATAAATGGACTCGTAAATGAATGGTATTTAGAAGATGTTTCAAATAATATAAGAAGTGCTTTTCATTCTAAAATGAAGCAAGGAGAATTTATTTCTCCTTTCGCCTCATTTGGTTATGAAGTGTCCGCCCAAGATAACAATAAATTAGTAGTCGATCCTGTTGCAGCCGAAGTGGTAAAAAACATTTATAATCTATACTTAACAGGATTAGGGTTTACAGGTATAGCAAAATACTTAAATAGTAAAAATATACCTTCCCCTTCCCTCTATAAATATCGTAAGGGTATTAAATTAAATGTTATTAGTAATAGACCTCGTGAAGAAATAAAATGGACAACAAATGCTATTAAAACAATTTTAACAAATGAAGTTTATCTAGGACATTTAATTCAAGGGAAAAGAACTACTGTTAGTTATAAAAATCACAAAATAAAACACAAAGATAAAAGTGAATGGATAAGAAAAGAAAACACTCATGAAGCAATTATAGATGAAGAAACATTTAATAAAGTTCAAGTAGCTATGAAAGAAAGAACGAAACCTATGAAAGCAACAGGTGTTGTTCATATCTTCTCTGGTAAAGTGTTTTGTCTTGAATGTGGGCATTATATGAGAAAAAAGAACTCTAAAAAACACGAATATCTTTTATGTTCGGGAAATCGAGATGGATATGATGACTGTATTAATAAAGCATCTATAAGATATGATGTTCTTGAAAAAATTGTATTAGATGCCATTAATGAGAAAATTCAAAAATTCTATGATGAAGAAGAACTAGAAAATTTGGATTCAGCAACAAAGGAAAATAGATTTAATAAAAAAATTAAAGCATTAGAACATCAAAAAATGGATATTGAAAAACAAATATCTAAAACAAGAAACTATTTAAAAAATCTTTATGAAGATAAAGTAAATGGTGTTATTACTGCTGAACAATTTAAAGATTTAGTTGTAGAATACAACAAAAATGAAGATGTATATAACGATCAAATTAAATCTATTAATAACGAAATTGCTTATTATCAAATGAAAGAAGAATCTTCAAAAAATAATAAAGAAATATTTAGTAAATATCAAAAATTAGATGAACTTAATCGAGTTATTGTTGATGAATTTATTGATAAAATTTATATTGGTAAGTTGAGAGTTGAAACAAATAGTAGAGATATTCAAATTAAATGGAATTTTGAATAACTCTCTACTATTACATAACCAAATATTAAAGCGAAAGGATGTGAAAAAATGGAACATAACAAATTAGAAGCAATTACTAATCTATTTGAGGGCAAAGAAATAAGAAGTGTTTGGGATAGCGAAAAAGAAGATTATTATTTTAGTGTCGTTGATGTTATTGGTGTATTAACAGAAAGCCCTAGACCAAGAAAATATTGGAATGCTTTAAAAACAAAATTAGATACTGAGGGAAGTCAGTTGTCCTCAAAATTGGGACAACTGAAATTAAAATCTCAAAAAGATGGAAAAAGTTATTTAACAGATGTTTTAGATACCAAAGGAATTTTAAGACTAATTGAATCAGTGCCTTCGCCAAAAGCAGAACCGTTTAAGGTCTGGCTTGCTAATTTAGGTAGTGAAAGAATTGATGAAGTATTCGATCCTGAAATTGCCATTAATCGAGCTGTTAATTATTATAGAAGATTAGGTTACAGTGATGAATGGATTAAAAAAAGACTAAACGGAATTGTTGATAGATTTAAACTAACTGATATATGGAAAGATGGTGGCATTGAAAAACCTGTTGAATACGCTATGCTTACTAATGAAATATATAAAGGTTGGTCTGGTATGAAAGCATCAGAATATAAAGCATATAAAGGCATAAGAAAAGAAAGTTTGAGAGATAATATGACTGATATAGAAGTTATCCTAACTGATTTAGGAGAAGTTGCTACTCGTGATATAGCAACAACTGAACATCCACAAGGATTTAGTGAAAATATGAAAGTTGCTGCACGAGGTGGACAAGTTGCTAATGATGCGAGAATTTCATACGAACAAGCAACTAAAAAATCAGCAATATCAAATAAAAATGCACTTAACTACCAATACAAAGATGAAACCAAACAAATTGAAAATAATTAGCAATAACCTAAAACAATAACTAAAAAATGAAAAAATATAGGTTGTGTTAGAACACACCTTGCAAACCCTTATAAAATAAGGATTTAATAAAATTGCAAAAAACTCAATTAAACTTATAAGTTAAACTTTTAAAAAAAACTATTCTAAATAGTTAAAAAATAGGTCTGTATCAGACCACACGCAAACCCTTATAAATAAAGGAAAAAATAGAAAAGTGTCTTCACTACATTCAAAGAGTAGCTTTAATCAGAACTCTTGCTTTAAAACCAGATTTACTTTTACTAGATGAACCATTTAGTGCCTTAGATCAACAATCAAGATTAATAATTAGTGATGATGTCTATAAAATAGTTAAAAAAGAACATAAAACAGTTATTTTAGTAACTCATAATATTGAAGAAGCAATTTATTTCTCAGATAAAGTTATTATATTATCGAAAAGACCAGCAATAATTAAAAAGATTGTTCCCATTGATTTAAAAAATAACACATCTATTTATGAAAGAAGAAAAGATGAGAATTATTTAAAATATTTTGATTTAATTTGGAAGGATTTAGATATTAATGAGTGTTGAACAAAAAAAATATTTAAAAACTTTAAAAATTAATAAAATCAAAATAATTTTTTGGCAATTTTTAATTATTTCTACTCTTCTTATTTTATGGGAAATATTAGCTAATTATAATATTATTAGTCCTTTTATCTATTCTAGTCCATCAAGAATTATTAAAACTATTATTGAATTAATTAAAAATCATAATTTTTTTATCCATATCTATGTTACTTTAATGGAAGTATTAATAGCATTCTTTTTAGGAATGAGTTTAGGATTTATTATAGCTTTAATTTTATATGAATTTAAATTTTTAGCTAAAATACTAGACCCATTTTTAACAATGTTAAATTCTCTACCAAAAGTAGCCTTAGGGCCATTAATTATTATCATTTTTGGTGCTAATATTAAAAGTGTTATTATTATGGCATTACTAATTAATTTAATTGTCAGTATTATAACTATCTATAATGGCTTTTTAGGCACAGATGAGTATCGTCTTAAATTATTTCATAGTATGAAAGCTAATAAATGGCAAATACTTACTAAACTTATTATACCTAGTAGTTATCAAACTATTATTGCTTCTTTTAAATTATGCATAGCTCAAACCTTAGTTGGTGTCATAATGGGGGAATTTTTAGTTAGTAAGCAAGGTATAGGTTACCTCATTGTTTATGGTAAACAAGTCTTTAATCTTAATTATGTGATGACTGGTATTATTCTTTTAGCAATTATTTCTTATCTTCTCTATAAATTAATAATTATTTTAGAAAAAAAATTATTAAAATATATCTAAAAACATCAGTTTAATATGCTGATGTTTTATTTATATTTTCATATAACATTTTTCTTTAATAAATTTTTTTATTTTCTTTGTATCTTTACCTTCATAATACAAAATTAATAACTCTTTAAATTCTTTTACTAATTCAGCTGGAATAACTATTATTCCTTTTCCTTTGGAAATTAAATAATGATTACTATATATTACAGATGTCCTTTTATTTCCATCAATAAAAATTTGTTTTTTCATTGTATATAATAAAAGTTCAATAGCCTTATCAACAGTAGATATTTTTTTATTAAAAATTATTTCTAATTCTTCTTTTATTGTACTTTCAATAGGTAAATCTGGTTTCCAATTTGTTCCTCCTATTTTAACTGGAACACTTCTAATATTTCCAGCTGAATAATAAAAGCCTTCTTCAATAATTTTATTTATTTCACATAGTAATGCAAAATTTGTTTTACTTAAAATTACATTTTTATCTAATATAAATTCCCAAGCATGTTTTAAATTTATTATTTTTAAAATATCTTCTGATGTCATATTATTTACTTTTCCACCTTCGATAATATTTTCTGTATCAACAAAAGTAGTTACAACACCCTCTAATATAGCTTGCTTATAGATGGTGTCAGCTAAATGTTTTTTAGCAAAATCTATATTTTGTTTTACTTTTTCAGAAAGACCTTCTTCTTGATAATTTAATTGCTTTAATCTTTTGTTTATTTCTCTAATCTGCTTTTTTATAGTTTTAGCTTTAATATTATCCTTTAATACTAAATTATATAATTCTTCTGAATATTCACCGATATATTTTGTTACTGGGATTCCTTCTTCTCTATAATGTACATATATATATTTATTTGCTGAATTTTCTCTTATTTCAATTGAACCATATATAATTTTTTTTAATTCATCTTCATATAATTGCTTATTTTTAAGAAGATTCATAATTTCAATATTTTCTGTCATAAAAATTCACCTTTAATAATTTTATTATACAACATAAAATTTAAAATGTGAAACAAAATTGTCAAAAAAGCATAAAATTGTTTCACATTTTAATTATCAACCTTTTACAACAATATTAACTATTTTATTAGGAATAACAATTGTTTTAACTATTTCTTTACCATTAATATGATTTTGAACATTTTCACACGCAAGAGCTTTTTCAATTACTGATTTTTCGTCTTCATCTTGACTAATCGTAATTGTTGCTCTTACTTTACCATTAACTTGAACACCAATTTCTTTTTCATCATCAATAGTTTTTTCTTCATCATATTTTGGCCAAGAACTTTTACATAACATTTCACCTAAATTATTTCTTTCATTTAATTCTTCGGTAATATGCGGAGCGATTGGATTTAATAATAGTAACAATACTCGATAATCAGCAGCGGTAATATTTTTTTCTTTTTCATAAGCATTTGTTAAAATCATTAAAGAAGATACAGCTGTATTATATTTCATTGTAGCTAAATCATTAGTAACTTTTTTAACAGTCTTATGAATAATACTTTCAAGTGATTTAGTATATGAAGTGCCATCTACAACTTTCTTCTCTAATCTTTCAACTCTTTCTAAGAAACGATGGGCACCATGCAATCCTTCATTACTCCAAGGAATTGCTTTTTCATAATCCCCCATAAACATTTCAAATAATCTTAATGTATCAGCTCCATACTCTTTAACTACATCAGTTGGACTTACACCATTGTTTTTAGATTTACTTATCTTAGAACCATCAGAGGCCAATACCATACCATGAGCAACTCTTTTCTTAAATGGTTCTTTGGTTGGAACTAAACCTTGATCATAAAGGAATTGATGCCAAAATCTTGCATAAAGTAAATGTCTAGTAGCATGTTCCATACCGCCATTATAGTAATCGACCATTCCCCAATAATTTAAGGCATCACGACCAACAAATTCATCTTTATTATGAGGATCCATAAATCTTAACCAATACCATGAAGAACCAGCCCAATTTGGCATCGTATCAGTTTCCCGACGGGCCATTTTACCACATTTAGGACATGGTGTATTAACCCATTCGGTAATATTAGCAAGTGGACTTTCACCATTATCAGTTGGTTCATAATTGGCTACTTTTGGTAAAAGAACTGGTAATTCTTCTTCTGCAACTGCTACCCAGCCACAATCATCACAATAAATCATTGGAATTGGTTCACCCCAGAATCTTTGCCGAGAGAATATCCAATCTTGTAATTTATAATTAGTTGTCTTTTTACCACATTTATGTTTTTCTAAAAATTCTAACATCTTATTTATGGCATCTTCTTTATTTAAACCATTTAAAAATTCGGAATTGATATGAGTACCATCTTCTGTATAAGCTTTATCTAAATTTTTTATTTCTTCATTTTCATCTTTGGCTAAAACTTGAATAATTGGAATATTAAATTTCTTAGCAAAAGCAAAATCACGATCATCATGAGCAGGAACAGCCATAATTGCACCGGTACCATAACTAGATAAAACATAATCACTAATCCAAATTTCAATTTCTTTATTATTAACAGGATTAATAGCAGTTAAACCATCAATTTTAACACCAGTTTTTTCTTTTGTAGCATCAGTTCTTTCAATCTCACTTTTATTTTTTGCTTGTTCTTGATATTCTCTAACTTCATCAATATTTTTAATTTTATCTTTATATTTTTCTAGGAATGGATGTTCAGGAGATAATACCATAAATGTTACACCAAATAGAGTATCACATCTAGTTGTAAATACTTTTAAAACATCTTCTGTATCTTTTAACTTAAAATCTACCTCAGCTCCAATACTTTTGCCAATCCAATTTATTTGAGCTACTTTAATTCGTTCTTCAAAATCAGTATCTTTTAGCCCATCAAGTAATCTATCAGCATAATCACTCATTCTTAAAATCCATTGACTTTTTAATTTCTTAGTTACAGGACTACCACATCTTTCACAAACACCACCTGCAGCATCTTCATTAGATAATCCCGTTTTACATTTAGGACACCAATTAATTTCTTTTTCAGCTTTATAAGCCATACCTTTTTTATAAAATTGTAAAAATTGCCATTGGGTCCATTTATAATATTCTGGATCAGTAGTAGAAAATTCTCTACTCCAATCAAAAGAAATACCTAATTCTTCTATTTGACTTTTAAAAGTTTTAATATTTTCTTTAACGGCATCAGCTGGATAAATATGATTTTTTATAGCATATTGTTCAGCTGGGGCTCCAAATGCATCCCATCCCATTGGAAATAAAACATTATATCCTTGCATTCTTTTCATTCTAGCCATAGCATCAAGAGCTGAATAACTCCTAACATGACCTACATGTAACCCAGTTCCTGATGGATAAGGGAATTCCACTAAAATATAATATTTTTCTTTTTCACTATTATTTACGGCTTTAAATACGCCTTCTTTTTGCCATATTTCTTGCCATTTCTTTTCATAATTCATCTTTACTTCACCTTTTTCTTTTTATCATTTTTAATATCTTGACAATATCCTTTTTTAACTAAATATCTACCATATATTTCATATAGAGAATATATAAGAGCTAAAAGAAGAATAAAACCTAATAATAATTGTAAGATAATATAAGTATGTAATATAATAACTGTTATTGCTACCAGAGAAATAATAAAACTATTAATTAAAGAGATAATTAATAATACTAACTTTAATGGTAATTTACTTTTATCTAAATTAAATTTACTAATTAAATAAGATAATTCCATTAATTCTTTATCTTTTTTCTTTTTCTTTTTAGATTTACCAGTTACTCTTCGATAATATTTTAATTTTACAAAGAAAAAATCTGCTATAAAAATACAAAAGAATAATATAAAAAATCCTATAATCATTGCTAAATAATAATTCATAAAATCCTCCTTTAAAAATAAAAAGGTAGTACAAAAGGGTGAGATTTTCTCACGGTACCACCTTTACTTTTACTCTAAGTCTTTAAAGAAACTACCCTATTACATCCAAAAGCAAGTTCATAATATTCTTTTATTAGTTTGCACCTACCACTAACTCTCTTCTAAATTCATATTATTACTACTCTTTTTTCATCTGCTTATACCTTATTATATTAAATTTATTCTACATATTCAAGCAATTTTAATACTAGATTAATAAATATGACATCAACACCTGTATTTTTTAATTTACGAATAGCAATTCTTTTTTTACTTAAACTTAAATTACTAAATACAATTGAACCCATCCGTTCTTTTAAAAGAGTATCTATTGGTAAATCACTAATAATTTCATTTATATCTTCATTAATAATTCTAGCTGCATCTATTTCAATATTATTACCCATACAATTAACATCTAATGTTTTCTTAGTATCAACATTTTTAATTTCAATAATAACATCATTTTCATCTTCATAAAATATAAAATCTTTAATTATATCCCCATTAATACTAACATTAATTCGATCAGGTAATCTGGTATTACGAAAACGAATATTATAATCTCTAACATCTGGAATTATACCAGTTTTACCTTCAACAGGATGAATAGATAGGGAATAACTATCTTTGGCATAATTAAAATCAATTGCTGTAATTATATAATAACCTTCTTCATAAAGAGAAGAAATGCCATCATCTTCATATAAACGATAAACACTACTACTGCCGGGAAAAACATCTATTTCCATAGCCTTAGGTGGATTAGTATTATTTATATTTTCATCAAGTTTAGCTAAAGGAATTATTGAACCAGCTTTGGCATAAACGGGATAATCTTCATCTTTAAAAAATAGAGTATAACGCTTATCACCATTAAATTTTTTACCAGTTTTAAAATTATACCAAATACCTTTTGGTAAAAAAATTTTTTCAATAGCCCGATTCATTATTTGATCTTTTGGTTTAGTAATCGGCGCTACTAAAAGTTCAGTACCAAAATAATATTCGTTACGAAAGTCTGGTTCATCAAATAATTCTGGATAGTAATAATAAAGAGGTTGAATTATAGGTAAACAATTTTTATGGTATTTATAATTTTCGGTATAAATATAAGGAATTAATTTTTGTCTTAACTTACAATAATCTTTAACAATTGTGTAAGTTTTCATATCCCAGCGCCAAGGTTCTCTTTTATAGTAAGCACCTCTTTTAGCACTAAATCTAAATATCGGACTATAAGTAGCAAGTTCAGCATATCTTAAATATAACTCACCATCTTCAATTCCACTTTTAAATCCGCCAACATCATGACTCCACCATGACATACCAATGTTACTAGCAGTAGAATTAAAATATGGTAAATATTTTAAAGTATCCCAACTAACCTTAGTTTCACCAGAATAATGAACTGGATAACGATGGGCAGCTTTACCACCATTTCTAGAAAATATCATTCCTCTTTTTTCAGGAAATTTTTTATAGTCATTAAAATGGTAATAATTAAGGGCTCTGGTTGTAACTTCATCTTTGCTATCAAGCCAAAAGAAATCAATTCCAAGTTCATATAAAGGATCAATAAGTTTATCTAAATAACTAGCCATAAAACTTCTATCTAATACTCTAAATGGAATAACTCTATCAGTCGAGGCATTAATATCATCACATATTCGTAGGTAAGCATCTTCTCTGGCACTTATACCTTCTACTCCATCTAAGTTAACACCAATTCTAACTCCACGATCATGCATATATTTAGTAAATTCTTTGGGATTTTTAAATAATTCTGGATTAAATGAATAACCAGTTTTATATAAATTGTAATTATTTTTATCTTTTTTATGCCAAAATTCTCCAAGTAATAAAACTGATATTGGAACATTATTTTTATTGAATGTTTGAATTAATTTTTTAGTATCATCAAAACTATATATCATATCACGATACCACCAGATACCTAAGGCATATCTTGGTATCATTGGGGGAAATCCAGTTAATGTAAAATAATCTTTTAAACATAAACCAAAATCTCTTCGGTAAACAAATAAATAAAAATCCATTCTTTTAGCATCACCAGCAAGCATATAACCATCATTATCTATGAGCATTGAATGACTATCATCAAGCATTGCAAAACCATCTGTTGAGTATAGGCCTTTGGATAATTGTGTTTCAGCACCAAAGTCTTCAATACTAAATGCACTACCTTTAAAATTACGAGCCTCAGGATGACCATAATACCAAATTTTATCCGTATTTACTAGTTTAACTTTTAAATTAGAATCTGGGGCAAAAGATGGACCTTTAAAAGGTTTTTCTTTGGCATATTGCAAAATAAAATATTTACTTGATATAACTAAAAATTTTTCATCTTGTTCAACTTTTATTTGCGGTATACTAAATTGACGATTACAAACTATTTCGGTAGCACCATCATAAAATTCCCCTTTTAAAGAGTATTCAAAACGTATTAAGCGTTCACTTAATATTGTAATTCGATAGTTAACCCCTTTAAAGGTTACACGACTATCACTAACTAGATTTTCAGGATTAATTTTAAAATGCTCACCTAAACTAGCCATAATCAACCTCTTCTATTTATATTTACCTATAATATAGAATAACAAAATTTCAAACTTTTTTCAATGTATTTACAATAATTTATAACAAAACAGAGATGGATTACTCCATCTCCTAAGGATTGTTTGCTCTATTTTTACGTCTTCGTTGACGAGCTTAACAATCAAGTTCTGGATATTCACTACTACCTAATTTCCACCTACATAATGTATATCCACTTAAACTACTATCTATACTACTTAAATCTATTTTATCTATATTACTATTTAATGTATCTACAAAGGCTTGTCCTATACTTGGTATATCATAAGTGTAATTACTTTCATAAATTACATCGGAATCATAATACTCTATTCCATTAGCATTAGTACCTGTAATTATACCCCGATTGTATACATTATATATTATTAACTTAGAAGACAAACTTTTCGCAATGGCAATTCCTGCATTTGCTGATGCACCACCAGAAACTGCTCCACTATTATAGCTATTTATTATAGTTAAATTCCCAGAATATACACTTCCAATTCCAGTTGCATATGCTCCACTATCACTTAGCACATTACCAGCATTATATGAGTTTAACACAGTAGCAAAACTACCGCTACGCAATTCTGCGATTAGGCCACCAATATTATTATTTCCTGATACTATTCCAGTGTTATAGGATTCGGTTATCGTACTATTAGCCTCCGACCACCCAATCAATCCACCAGAATAATCACCTCCTATTATTTCTCCGGTATTATAAGACTTTGTTATATCAACCTCTATTGCTTGTGGATTAACGATTCCTATTATTCCACCAGATCGACAAACTCCTGTTACATTTCCTTCATTTGATGAATTATTTATTTTTACTCTTATATTTTGTAAGCCCGCTGTTGCTCCTACTATACCACCTGCTCGACTTGATGTGCCTGTTTGAGATATTTCACCATAATTATGACAATCTTCTATTGTTGCATTTAATCCACTTGCCCAAGCTATTATTCCCGCGGTAGAGTTTCCTTCTTTTATTGTACCTCTATTTATTAAATGTGTTAAAGTAGTTTCTCCATTATTATCACTTGTTGAACCAATGATTCCACCAATTGAACCACTTCCTTGGATACCAGTTATATTTGTATTTGATTCTATATTTTCAATTGTTGTTTTACCATATATTCTTCCAACTATACTTCCCATATTAGCACTTACACTTGATTCCATTGTTCCAGTTATCTTTAAATTATTTATATTGGCATTTTTTAGTACACCAAATAACCCTACTGAGGCACTTGCTGTATTATTACTTATATATATATTACTTAACGAATGTTCTTTTCCATCAAATATTCCTTGAAATGAATTTGTTTCTGTATCTCCTATTGGTTTCCATCCTGTTCCACTTGTGAGTTCTGTTTTTAATTCTTCATCTATACTATTGCCATTGATATCTTCATATGCTGTCGTTGTATAATCTCTATAACTTTTTGGATCATTAAAGTCTAAATTGTTCCATAGCTCAAAATATTTATTTTCGTATGTTGTCTTTCCACTATTGACTGCTACTTGTATATCTACCAAGTCTTCTATATATTGTATTTTATACGGATTATTCTTTTCTCCTGTTCCTTTATCAAAATATAATGTACAATATATTGTTTTATTACTTTTTATTGTTACCATACTTCCATTTATAGAAAGTACACTATCTGGTGTTACTGGTGCTCCACTTCCATCATTACATTTACTACTTGCTATATTCAATACATATCCTGCATTTAGTGCATCCATTATACTTCCGTTATATACTTTATATTGTTCTTCATAACTTTCTTGATACATTATCCCAAATTCTTGCTTTCCTATTTCATTGATAATTGGCATATTATCATCATTATTATTTTTATTTTTTAAACTTATTATATTTCTTACTATTAATGGTACTAATATTAGTTCTATTATTACACATATAACTATTATTTCCTTTTTATATTTTTCTATTATATTCATAACATCACCAATCCTTTACATAACGAATTATGAGATATAATATTATAAATAGATTTTATCTCATTTTTTGTTAGATGTCAATATCGTATTTTTCGTTATGATATTTTCTATATGATGATTATGAATAGATTAAAAGAATTAAGAATAGAAAAAAATTTATTACAAAAAGATTTAGCTAAAATGCTTGTTATGAGTCAAAATGGCTATTCTCAATATGAAACAGAAATTAGAGATATGTCAACAAAAATATTAAAAAAATTAGCTAATTATTATAAAGTATCTATTGATTATATATTAGGTTTAACTGATATAAATACTTCTTATAAACCATCTAAAATAATCAATATATCAAATAATATGAATCGACTTAGAGATATTAGAGAAGATAAAGATTTATTACAAAAAGATATGGCTAAAATACTTAATATGAGTCAAACGGGATATTCTCCTTATGAAACAGGATTTTGTGATATACCAACTAAAATATTAAAAAAGTTAGCATTATATTATAATGTTCCGATTGATTATTTACTTTATTTAACTGATGAAAGAAAACCACATAAAAGAAGATAATTTTATAATAAAATTATCCCATTACTTGACCACCATTATTATGAATTACTTGACCTGTAACATAACTTGAATCATCACTGGCTAAAAAGACAAATGTTGGCGCTAGTTCATATGGATTAGCTCCTCTTGCCATTGCGGCATCTGCTCCCAAAGATGGTATTTTTTCTTTAACCCAACAAGCTGGTTGCAAAGGGGTCCAAAAAAATCCTGGGGCAATGGCATTAACTCGAATATTTTTCAGAGCTAAATTTCTAGCAAGAGCTCTTGTAAAACCTATAATAGCACCTTTGGTTGTTACATAATCAATAAGTTGAGGTTCACCATAAAATGTTGTCACAGATGATAAATTAATGATTGAAGCACCACTTTTTAAATGTGGTAAAACCATTTTAGTTAAATAAAACATACCATAGACATTAACTTTCATTGTGTGATCAAATTGTTCATCACTAATACATTCTAAACTATCTTGTTGATATTGAACTCCCGCATTATTTACTAAAATATCAATTTTACCAAATTTATTTAAAGTTTCATTAACAATTTTTTGACAAAATTTTTTATCAGTAATATCTCCGGATAATAATAAACATTCACCACCTAATTTTTCTATATATTCTTTGGTTTCATAGGCATCAATATCTTCATCATAATAAGGAATTACTACTTTGGCTCCTTCTTTAACAAAAGCTACCGCCGCAGCTCGACCTAGCCCACTATCAGCACCAGTGATAATAGCTACTTTATCCTTTAATTTGCCACTTCCTTTATAATTAGGATTATCAAATATAGGTCTAGGTGTCATTAAATATTCCATCCCAGGTTGTCTTTTTTGCTCTTGTTCTGGGGCCAAAATTTGATATTTAGTTCCTTCTATCCCTATATCATCAAAGTATTTATAAAATTTATTACCAAATTCATAGTCATAAAGCATAATATTCCCTCCTTTTATACTATATGTTTCATTATTTAAATAGTTAAAAAAACTAAGTAAATATGTTATAATTTATTTTGTTAGGATGTGTTAGTTTGAAAAAAATATTTTTTTTAATAATACTATTTTTACCCAGTTTAGTTTTAGCAGATGATATAACTAGTAATAGTACTTATAAAGTAAATGATAGTATTAATAATAAAATAAAAGATAATAATGAAAATACTTATATATCTTTAAGTAGTAGTGATATAATAACTATTAATAGTGAAACTAATATTAATGGTTTATATATTATTTATGAACTTACCAGTAAAGAAGGTAATATCACTATTGATAATAAAAATATAAAGATTGGGGAAAATAATTTTTTACATGAATATATTGATTTAAGTAAAAATTCTACCCAAGAATTAAAAATTCAATATAATACAGATGTTAAAGTTGCAGAAATTTATACATTAAGTGCTGGCAATTTACCAGAATTTGTAGAAGTATGGGATAAGCCTTGTAAGGAAGCTGATTTACTACTTTTCTCAACTCATAGTGATGATGAACAATTATTTTTCTTAGGATTACTACCAACTTATGTAGCCAAAGGAGCAAATGTTCAAGTAGTATACTTTACTAACCATAATGATAATCCTAAAAGATTACATGAACAATTACATGGCTTATATACTGTTGGTATTCGTAATTACCCGATTATGGGATTAATACCAGATGCTTGGTCAGAATCTTTAAACGGTGCATTAAATAATTTAAAAAGAGCTAATTTAACCGAAGAAGATGCTCTTAATTTTGAAGTAGAAAACATTAGAAGATTTAAACCCTTAGTAGTAGTTGGTCATGATGAAAAAGGTGAATATTCTCATGGGCAACATATTTTAAATACTTATATTTTAAAACAAGCCATTGAAAAAGCTAATGATGAAACATATCATATTGAATCATTCAACAAATATGGAATATGGAATACTCCTAAAACATACTTACATTTATATAAAGAAAATCCCATTGTAATGGATTATGATATTCCCTTAGAGTATTTTAATGGTAAAACTGCTTATGAAGTCTCTAAGGAAGGATATAGTAAACATAATAGTCAACAATGGACTTGGTTTACCGCGTGGATTAATGGTAAAAATAATGAATATACCAAAGCTACTGATATTAAAACCTATTCACCATTAGAATTTGGTTTATTTAGAAGTTTAGTTGGAATAGATGAAAATAAAAATGATATGTTTGAGAATTTAACCCTTAGAAAAGATGAAGTTAAAGAAGATAACAAAAGTGAAGAAAATGTTATTAACAAAACTAAGGAAGATAAAAATGATAAAGAAATCATTAAGATAATAAAAAAATATAAATATTATATTTTAGCTGGAATATCTTTAATTATAATATTAATACTTATTTTATTATTTAAAAAGAAAAAATAATATATTCAATTATATATTATTTTTTTTGACTGTAATTGTATATTTACTATTACCTCTATAATTACCTAAATCATCAAAATCATCAAAATCATAAGTAAAGACAGTTAAAACTATATCTGATGTTATAGCATTTATATCTTTACCAGCAGTTAATTTAATTGATGTTAGTAAAGTATCATTATTAAATTCTTCTTCAGTAGTATGACTATACCAAGAACCATCACGATGATAATCATCATATAAATATATTTCTAAATAATTATAAAATTCTTCTGTATCTTTGGGACTTAATATAGTTTTATTAATATTATTATCATTAGTATTAAAACTTATCATATAACCAATTCGATAATCATCAATATTAGCATATTTATTTTTATATTCATCTATTAATTTAATTTGATTTTTACTGCTAATATAATCTTCATTAGTATAAAAAACTTCAAAAGATGAAATATCTTGATGATAAGTCCAATTAGATTGATATTCTTTAATTAATTCTCTATCTTTACCATTACGATAATTTTTATATAAACCAAGAATTATAGGATTATTATCTATATAAGTATCTTTTATTTCTTCTTTTTTTTCTTTATTAATTACTTCTTTATTTTCATTTTTATCATTTTGCTTAGTAAAATATTTATAAGTAAATAAAGCACTGATTAATAAAATAAGAGTTATTAAACATATTAACAATTTTTTCATTTTATTACTCTTTACTCTTGATATAAAACATCTATATCAACATCACCATTAATGCCATCAATTCGACCATTATTACAAAGTTGCCATATTTGATATTTACCTTCATAGCTAGATTTTTTAGCATTAGTAGTATAATGGGCTAGCCATACCGGAAAATCTAGCTTATTTTCCCATATTGTTTCTAAATAAAATTTACTACTATAAAGCATTCCTTCATAACCATTTTTCTTAGCTGTACTCATAAAAGTATTGGCAATTTCATTAATATCATGAAAACTTAGTTTATAAGTATTCCATTTAGACCAATTTTCCCAATCAAAGACAATTGGTAAATCAAGTGATACTCCCTTTAACTTATCTACTACCCATAAAGCATGACTTTCAGCTTCTTTTTTACTAGTAGCAATAGTATAAAGATAAACTCCCACTTTTAAACCAGCTTCTTTGGCTTTTTTAATATTTTGTTCATAATAACTATCTAAACTTAATTCACCATTTTGTTTAGTTTGAACACCTATTCTCATCATAACAAAACTAGCCCCAGCATTTTTTACTTTATTAAAATCAATATTTTCTTGCCATTTAGAAACATCAATACCTATTTCAGTTTTATCAGTTTTATGTAATGCTACGATATCACTAAAATTTGTTTTAGGAGCAGGACTATTTGATCCACCGGAAGAATTATTACTTGGTTTAACAACATTTAAGGTAACTGTTACTTCTTTGACATTATTACTACTATCACTTAATTTATATAAAAGTTTATAAGTTCCAGGTTTACTTAAATCATAGTCTCCACTTATTTCACATTTAACATCACCAGTATAATTATCACCATATGTAATTAAATTACACATTTCACCATCATAATCAACATTGACAGTTTTATTGGTTCCACTAAAAACTTTGGGCATTTCAGAATCAATAACTTCAATATTAAATTTATAAACATATTTCTTTTTATCATGACGATAATATACTTTATATTCTTTATTTCCAAGTTTACTTGTATCTATATCGTAATCTTCACTTATTAATTCAACGCCACTTTCATTAATTAATACATCAGATAATTTCATATCACTATAAACATTTACAACATCGGTTATTACTTTAAAATTATCTTGATTATCATCTTCATAAACTTTTTCTTCACACCCACATAATAATATACTAACTAAAAAAATTATTAAATATTTCATATACATCACAAATATATTATAACACATAATTTAATATAAAAAAGATGCTTGCGCACCTTTATAAATATTCTACTATTCTAATATTTTTCTTTATTTTTTCAATCAAATCTTCTGGTTCATATTTAGAAAATATACTAACAAAATTACTATGATCTAATAAAAACATATCATAATATTCTAAGAATACTTCTTGATAATTAGTAATTCCTAAATCTTTTAAATATTTAATATTTTGACCAACTAATTTTTTATTCTCTTTGATACCATCAATTAATTTTTTTGGTGAATTATTTAAAAATTCAGCAATGTCTTCCTTAGTAAAATCATATTTTTCTAAAAATTTCATGCAGCTCTTCCACCTCTACCTATACCATAACTTTCCACTTCTATATCACTAAATGGAATAACATTATTATCCATCTCATTTTGATTTCTTAAATCATCTAATTCCCGAAGTTGTTTTTCTAAATCACTTCTTATTTGAGCAAAAGTTGTTGTTTGAGCATCTATCTTATCCATATCTTTATCTGCTTGCATATAATCTTTTATATCTATATGATCAGGATCTTCTGGAATATCTAAATCTTGTATAGATAGATTAGCATCATTATCAGAAGCTGAAATCTCACTTTGTGGTTCTGCCATTAATTCAGAAGCTGGAACATACGGTTCTTGTTCATTTTTTACTTCATGTTCAACTTCAACACCATTAGTAATATCTCTAAATAATGCTTCTTTAAATAAGAATTTTTTATATTTTCCTTTTTCATCTCTATATTCTATACCATTTTGTTCACAATATAATTTACGACGATGAAAATCTAAACCATTGTTATTATTACTAATTCTATTTAAATCTTGTTCATACATATCAACTTCATGTGAATCATTAGCAAAATTATAATTATTTTTTAATTTTCTAATTTCATTAAGAACAACTTTAATTTCTCTGGCATATCTTATTTGTAATCCAAGTTCAGCTAAGGTATCTAATGCTGTTATAATTTCCTCTCCACTTACAAAGGCAAGAGATGCAGAAAATTTCCAAGCTTTTTTTGCTTCTTCTTCGGAAAAACCAAATAAATCAATTTTTTCTTTAATATTCATATATAAGCCTCCTTAATATGCAATTAATGGCACGATTTTTGGATCTAAACCACTATCTTTAATAGTGTTAATTGCATCCTCTAAATCATTTTTATTATATTTAATTAAAATGCTTGGATTTAAATAGATATCAAATGGTTCTTTGCCAATTTCTACTAATTGATTTATTTTTTGTTCAAAATCTTTATCATATAGAAGCTCAATATTATCAACAAACATATCAAGTCCTAAATTATGTTCCTTAGCAAATTCTACATTTTTCTTTAAATCATGAGCATTATAATTTGCTAAAATCTTTTCTATATCATTATTAGTAAATTCTAAATAATCAAAACCTAATTCTGTTAATAATTCAATTAATTCTTCCTTAGGTGATAAAGATTTCTCTTCGGTTTCTGCTACTTCTGATTCTTCAACATTTTCTTTGGCCTCAGCAAAAACCTCAGAAATACTTTTACCAGGTTGAGATGCATTTTTTAATTTATCTTCATATTCAAATAAAGCATCTTCTGGGAACATCATTATTTTAGCAGCTTCTCTTGATTCATCTTCATTAAAATCAAATTTTTCTAACAATGATGTAATTGAATCTCTGGTTATATTGATATTACCATTAAGAGCTAAATCAAAATATTCATTTAATCTTGCTTGATTTTCTAAGGCTTCATCTTTTCTAATTGCCAACTCTTCAATAGTAGCCTCAGCAGTATTCATTTCAGCTTCTACTTTTACAAGAGCATCTTGGGCACTCTTAGTTTCTTCTTGAACTTTATTAATAGTCTTAGGAAGTAATCTATTTACTTCTTCACTCAATTTATCAGGATTAAAATCAATTTTTAATTTATTTAAAACTGTTTGAAAATCCTCAGCTTTAATATGACTTAGGGCATCAACTAATTTTTCACCCTCATCACCTAAAACTCTTTCTTCCTCAGTTAAATTTTCAATTTTTTCTTGTAGTGCTGCTCTTTCTTTAGTAGTTCTTTCCTTAGTTTCCGTAGCAGTTTCTCTTTCTTTTTCCATTTTAGAAAGAATAACACTATCTTCTCCCCTTAGGTTATACAACTTATCTAATAATTTAGTTATATCCGCAGTTAACATCTTCATTTATAACCACTCCCTTTATTATGTTTAAATTATATCAAAGTTAATTTTATTTGTAAATATCATTAAGGAAATTTCAAGAAAAAAATACGCCTTTAAGCATATTTATATTTCAACTTTTTCTTGCACAATTTTTTTAATTTTCATTTTTAATCTTTGAATAGTATTATCAACTTGTTTTGGTGATTTATGTAATATTTTAGCTATTTCTAAATAATTAAATCCTTTGGCTTTTAAAATAAAAACTTCATATTCTTGTTTAGTTAAAGCATTCTCTATTCTTTGGATTAAATCTTTATATTCTTCTTCTTCCATCATATTTTTTAAAGGATCATGATTACAATCATCACTAATTAAATTAATAAGGGGATCATTTTCATCATTATAAATAAATTCTAAGGAATAAGCATTTTGAAAACTTTTATGTTTATCTCGATTATATTTTCTAATCATAGCATTTATTCTTCGCTCTACACAAAGAGTAATAAACGTTGCTAAACTAGTTTCTTTATCATCTTGAAAACTACGAAGTCCATCACTAAAACCTAAGGCACATTCACTATATATATCTTGATAATCAACATTTAAAGTACTAAGCATCCCTAAATATTTTTTAATTAAAATATCAATAATAAAACGATATTTATTATAAAGTAAATTTTTAGCATCTTCATCTTCTTCCCGATATAACATAATAAGTTCATTATCATTAAGTTTTTCTAATTCTTCATTATTATTCATTTCTATTCATTCCATAAATAAGTATAGCTGCTGAAACAGAGGCATTTAAACTATTTATTTGACCTTTCATTGAAATACTTATGACAACATCACTATTATCTAAAACTCTTTTACTTATGCCTTCTCCTTCACTACCAATAACTAAAACTTTTTTGGAAGCATAGTCTACTTTTTGATAATTTTCTCCTAACATATCGGCAGCATAAATAAAATAACCATCTTTTTTTAATTTATCAATAGCATTAGTTAAGTTATTAACCATAATAATTTTAACATGTTCAATTGCCCCAGCACTAATATGCACCACAGTATCAGTTACTAAAACACTTCTATCTTTGGGAATTATAATACTTTTAATCCCTGCACATTCACAAGTACGAATAATAGCACCAAAATTATGAGGATCTTCTAAATGATCTAATATTAAAACAAAATCTCCCTCGATATCGTCCATACTATAATATTCATAATTATAAATATCTATAACAACACCTTGATGATTACCTTTTACCATTTGATCAAGTCTTTGTTTAGGCACAAACTCATATTTTAAATTTTCATTCTTTAAATATGGGATTAATTCTTTACTGCTGATATAAATTTTACGAATTTTCTTTTTGTCTAATTCTTTTAAGACATTTCTTCCATAAACTAGCATAAAGTTCACCTAAAAGTTATTTTAACATACTTTCTTAAATTTTAAAATTATCTTTACTGATAATTTGTTATTTTTTTAAACAAACATTGCACTATCTTTCTTTAATTGTTATGATATTTTAAAGGTGGTAATCTATGTTTAAATATAGTTTAGATAATAAAAGATATCATACTTTAAATTATTTTTTAAAAACCAAATTTAAAAGTAAAGTTTTCAAAGTTCCCCTTGATGCTCATTTAAGCTGTCCAAATAAAATAAATGGTAATGGGTGTATCTTTTGTAGTAATGGTAGTAGAGCTAATATTACTGATCAAAATTTAGATATTAAAGAACAATTTAAAAAGAATGTCGACATTTTAGAACATAAATGGCCTCATAGTTTATATATTGCTTACTTTCAAGCAGGAACTAATACTTATGGTGATATCAATACTTTGAAACAATTATTTACAAGTGTTTTAGATATTCCCAAAGTTGTAGGTATTTCCATTGCTACTAGACCAGATTGCTTAAATGATGAAATGATTGATTTTTTAAGTAAATTAAATAAAAAAACTTTTTTAACTATTGAATTAGGCCTTCAAAGTAGTAATGATGAAACTTTAAAATTTATTAATAGAGGTCATGATACTAAATGCTTTATTGATGCCGTTAAAAAATTAAAAGCTAAAAATATTTTTGTAGTAGCACATATTATCAATGGCCTTCCTTATGAAACAGAAATTGATATGTTAAATACTGTTAAACTTTTAAATAATTTAAATATTGATGGTATTAAAATTCATATGTTATATATTTCTAAAAATACTAAATTAGCTGAAATTTATCATAAAGAAAAATTCCCTATCTTAATTAAGGAACAATATATAGATATAGTTATTAAACAATTAGAATTATTAAATCCTAAAATAGTTATTGAAAGAATAACTGGTGATCCAATTAAAGAAGAATTAATAACTCCCGATTGGTTATTAAAAAAATTTTGTGTTCTAAATGATATAGATAAAGAAATGGTTAAAAGAGATACTTATCAAGGTAAAAAGATCAATAAAACTAATTAATTTATTGCAAGGTACTACCACAATACTCACATTCTTTTTTCTCACCAACTACAATAGTATTTTTAGCCCCGCATTCTCGACATTTAACAACTTTTGTTTCTTTATTTATATTCTCTTCTTCTAATTCAATATTATTTTTATCTTTTACTATTAATTCATCATCATTTAAATAGCCATTAATCATTCCAATATTAATCATATCAGATAATATATCACTTATTGTATTTATATCCTTACCAAATTTATTACTTAAATCATCTAACTTGATTTTTCTTCTAGAATTAATATATTTGATATATTGACGATATTCTTTTAATTTTTCTTTTCTTTTATAAAAAGTACAAGCACATATACAACCTGGTAAAATAAATACTAAAAGGGCTAATAATAAATCACTAAATTCATAGCTATCAAAATATACAGATATTCCACTAAAACCAATTAAAATTAAAATAATAGCCCAAATAATTAATCTATTAGTTTTTTTATTATAAGTTTTAAAATTTTGTTGATTATTCATTTTTCTAAACATTCCTTTCCGTCTCACTGCGTTTGCCTTCAAGAAACAAACGGCAATGAAAAATTTTACTTTTAACAATTTTTAGTTTATAATAGCTATTCGTTAGCGGTACACTACAAATCACGCGGAGGTGAGTGGTGTTAAGTTTTTTTCTTAAACCCGTATTTTTATATGTGTAGATTATTTCTAAAGTACAAATGAGTGTGCCTTTAAGTTTTTATAACTTATGTATATAGAGCACGAAACCTTATCTTTGTTTATCAATATTCCGATGAATTTAAATAGAAATTTTCAGTCAATGCCCTAACAAAATTTTATTTTAATAGCTATTATAATCCTTTAAATTTTGAGTTTTTGCCCAAAATCTTTTTTGCGTACTTATCTTTTATATTTTATTTTTCAACCTTAGTCCTCCCTTTTAAAAAATAAAATAATTGTATTAATTAAAAAATAGGCAATTAATATACAAAAATTTGTTATTAATAAATTTTTAAGTGTTTTAAATATAGATAGAAAAATTGTATTAATAAATATTGTACAAACTAAATACAAAAAAGATGTACTGCTAAAACCAGCTTTTAAAAAGGTATTAGTTTTTTTAGAAAGTAATATTAATGCATTGCAATAAAAAATTAATTCTGCCATGATAATAAAAATAAATGACCATATTTCTATACTAGATTTTTCATTATTACCTATACCAAAAAACAATAAGGTAGAAAAAGTTATAACCAATACTAATGCCACTAGTAATATTATATTTTTCTTATTTTTCATCTTCCACCTCTAAATTTTTTCACCACATTCGGGACAAAATTTTGATTCTTCTGGAATTTCTTTTTTACACTTTGGACATAAAAATAATTGTAATTCACCACATTCAGGACAATATTTTTGACCACTTCTGGTTAATTTAGCCCCACATTTCTTGCAAAAATTACCTATTTTCTCACCACATTCAGGGCAAAACTTAGCAGTATCATCAACTATTGCTCCACATTTTTTACATTTAATCGTTTCTTTTGATTTAGAATTAGAAATATCTAATTTATCAGATATATTACTCATTTGTTTAGCCATTTGACCACCAACACCAAAGCCCATGCCCATACCAATTCCAGCACTCATTAAATTTCCTGAACCTTCATTTTTAGAAGCACTTTCCAATGTATCAAATGATCTTTTAGTAGTATAATCATATCCTACAATATCCATTTCAGCTTTTTTAGATAATGCTTCTTTTAATTTTATAACTGCTGGATCATCTTCTGGGGCTTCAATTGAAGTAACATAAAAATTGATTAATTCAATGCCATATTTATCTAATTCTGGTCTTATTTTATTTTCTAATTCAAGAGAAATTTCAGAAATATAGGCATTAATTTCTAATATAGATATATTTTTTTTAATTAAATAACCACTTATTATATTTTTAACATTTGAAACTAAAACACCTCTAAAATATTTAACCATTATATCATGATCAAAACTTGGTAAAGTACCTACTAATTTAGTTAAAAATTTTTTAGAATCCGATACTTTTATACCAAATTGACCAAAGGCTGTAACCGGAATAAAAATTTTATATTTAGGATCTTGCAATTGAATTGCCGGAGCTGTACCCCATTTTACATCAAGAGCAAAAATTTTATTAATATACCATAATTCAGCTGTAAAAGGTGATCTACCACCAAATGGTAAATTAATTACTTTATTTAGTAAAGGTATATTATCTGTTGATAAAGTATATCTTTTCCCACCTTTTAAAACATCAAATACTTTACCCTCTTTAACAAAAACTACTTCTTGGGTTTCATTTACAATAACTTGGGTCCAAGTTCCTAATTCTTCATTTGGATATTTCCAAGCCATTTCATTTGGTTTTCCATTATATTTTACTACTTCAACTATTGCCATCATAACACCTCATTATATAATATTTTAATATTTAAACATAAAAAAGAGGTTTTAATCTCTTTTTTATGTTATTAATCTGCTATCTCTAAAAGTTTTTGATTAATTCTGGTTTGAACTTTAAGATAGTATGCTGATTCTTTTTCGTTTAAATCTTCATCATCCCATTTATCAAAATCACTAACAAATTGACTATATTTACTTAACCATTTAGCATAATCAGCAATTAATCCCATATCACTAGGATTAGCATTATATTTTTTCATAAATGCAACATATTCATTCATAAATTTTTCATAACTATCCATAGCATCTTTAAATTCTTTTCTCATACCATCAACCATATTACTATCATTACTAGAAGGTTTTTCAGTATTTGTATTAGTATTTGTATTAGTATCACTACTAGAAGGATTTTCCGTTACTGTTTGATCATCATCATCTGATGTTTCAATATAAATATCAATATTATTATTACCAAGATATTTAATAGTAATTTCATAATTATCAGCATTTGTAGCAGTATAATATTTTTCTTCCTTTTCATAATCATTAGTAAAACCTTTTTCTTCACAAGCTTTTACATAATCGTTATATTCATCTTTTGAAGTTTTTCCTAATTGAATATGAAAATACTCACTTGAATCAGTTATAATTTTACCAAATGTTGATTTTGGTGTAGGTAATAATGTTGCTAGTCCACTAGTTGGCCAAGTTATTTCACTTAATTTTTCAGGAGCATCTAAATCAACACTTATATCACCATCAGAATAAACATAAAGTCTTAATTTATATCCTTCTTTATTAAATGCTTCAAATTCATTGCCATCTTCTACACTATCAATTGTAAATCCTTTTTTCTTACATTCATTTTTATATTCATTAAAATATGTTTTAGGTACTTTTTCAATATCTAAACTTAAACTATCATTGTCATTAATTCCAATATCTAATTTTCCTTTTTTTGCTTCGGGAAGATAATCTTTTAATAAAATATCATTCCATTTATCTTGCTTACCACCACCTATTAAAACTAAGACAAGAATAAGAACAAGTACACCTCCAACAATCCAAACTAATTTCTTATTTTGATTGTAAAAATTTATTATCTTTTCTTTCACAAGCTCACACCTTCCTAACTATAAGTATACCCCCCCCGAAAATTTGTCAAGATTTTTTTCCTAAACCTAGGTTAGTATAAACTTGTAAAATAAAATAAATTAAAAAAAGATAAAAATTGAAAAATAATTTGACTTGAAAAATTAGAAAGTATAAAATAAAGTGCAAAAAAGAAGGAAACTTGAGGGCATAAGAAAGAAGAA
>CANQVV010000015.1 GCA_947627385.1 uncultured Bacilli bacterium | reverse complement strand
TATATTCAATTAGTAGAACAATTACAAATATATATAATATCTGGAAAAATAAAATCTGGCGAAAAATTACCATCAGTTAGAGAACTTGCCCTAAAGACAAAAGTAAATCCTAATACAATGCAAAAAGCACTTGTTGAACTTGAAGATTTAAAACTTATCTATACCGAAAGAACAAACGGAAAATATGTTACTAAAGACCAGAAGCTACTAGATAAATTTAAAGATAAATATGCTAAAGAAAAAACTAAAAAATATATAGATGAAATGAAAGAATTAGGATTTATAAAAAATGAAATAATTGAGTTTTTAAAGGAGGAAAATAAATAATGGAATTATTAGAGTGTAAAAACATTTATAAAAACTATGATGAAAAACAAGTTTTAAAAGATATTAACCTAAAAATACCACGAGGGAAAATTATAGGTTTATTAGGAAAAAATGGTATGGGAAAAACAACCTTAATTAAACTTATCAATGATTTACTTACTCCAACAAGTGGCGAAATTTTAGTTAATGGTAAAAATATTGGTATAGAAAGTAAAAGAATCATATCATACTTACCAGAAAGAACTTATTTAGATAAAAGTATGACAATTAAACAAACTCTTAAATATTTTACAGACTTTTACGATAACTTTGATATTAAAAAAGCTAAAAGACTAATAAAAGATTTAGATTTGGAAATAGATACTAAAATTTCTAAAATGAGTAAAGGTATGCAAGAAAAGTTACAACTTATACTTGTTATGTCAAGAAATGTTGAACTTTATATATTAGATGAGCCATTAGGTGGTGTTGATCCTGCTACTAGAGATTATATACTAGATACCATTTTAAATAATTTTAATGAAGATGCTAGTGTCATAATTTCTACTCATCTTATTAGTGATATAGAAAGAATACTTGATGAAGTTATATTTATAGATAAAGGAAAAATAATCCTTTCCTCTAATGCTGATAAATTAAGAGAAAAAGAAAAAGGATCTATTGATGAAATATTTAGGAGGATGTTCAAATGTTAGGTAAATGTTTAAAATATGATTTAAAATATGTTTATAAGGTTTTAATAGTATTCTATTTAATTGATATTATATTTGCTATTTTTACAAGAATTTTATTCTCTTTTGATAATTCTTTTATGTTACATATTCTAGCACTTATATCAAGTGGAACGACAATATCTTTTATGTTTAGTATAATAATAAATAATTTAATGCGAGTATGGGCTCGATTTGTCAAAAATGTATATGGCGATGAATCTTACTTAACTCATACTTTACCAATAAGTAAAAGTACCATTTATACGTCCAAATTTTTATCTTCTATTATTACAATGTTTACAAGTATATTAGTTATTATATTATGTGTATTCATTACTTATTATTCAAAAGAAAATTTAGAGGTTTTAAAAAATACTCTGCAATTTTTTGCAACAACCATGAATAGCACAACAATAAAAGTAATTCTTACAGCTTTCTTCGTCATGTTTTTAGAATTTACAACTATATTACAAGCAGGTTTTACTGGTTTACTACTAGGACATAGATCAAACAATTTAAAAATGTGTAAATCAATTCTCTATGGATTTTTAAACTACTTATTTGTTATAGCAATATCAGTTTTAATCATCTATATCATTGGTTTATTTAATCCAAGTATCCTGGCATTATTTAATTCAAATATAAATAAAACACTTACAGTTGATATAGTAAAAACAGCATTAGTTTTAGGAATATGCTTATATGTCATTTTAATTGGTATTTATTATTATATAGATATAAAAGTATTCAAAAAAGGTGTTAATGTTGATTAACAGGATAAATTATAATTTATATAAATAAGATTATTAGGTAAATTGATATAAACTTATAAATGTAACTAAAAGTTGATAGTTTAAAATTACTTTCACGTATATAATTTATTGTGAAAAGGAGACAATTGAAATTAAATTTGGAGATAATTTGAAAAAATAAGAATTTTTAAAAAACTATCACAAAAAGATTTAGTTGAAAAAGAAAATTTTAATGAATTTTTATAATAAATAGTGTTTGTAATTTTGTTCACCAAAATCATTTGTAATACAGATCAATTAAATTTAAAAGTTGAACCCAAATTATTAATAATATTAGCCAATTTTTGTGTTACTACTAATTATAGGTAATCATTTTATTACCAATTTCTTGGTATAATAGAAATGAAAATGCAATTTGTAAAAATGGAGGAAGTTATGAAAAAAATAATATTACCTATTTTACTATGTGGTGTTTTGGTTATAGGAATCACTGGTTGTGCTAAAACAAAAAAAGAATTTGATGTTGGGAATAGATCTGATATTAAGGTTTCAGAAAATGATGTATCGATGTCTATTAAGGACGGTACACTGACTAATATCGGTGCCACAATAGTTTTGACTAATAATAGTGACAAAGATTTTCAATATGGAAATCCTTATGAAATCGAAATTAAAAAAAATGGAGAATGGCATAAAATAAATGTTGAGTTGTCCTTCACTTTGCCGGCTTTCATTCTTAAAGCTAAAGAAACAAAAGAATTAGAACTTAATTGGGAAAATGGGTATGGAAAATTAGCTAGTGGGACATATAGAATTATAAAAAGGATTGATTATGAAAAAGAAGAAGGAAATTTTGAAACATTTAACATAGCTGTGGAATTTAATATTGATAGTGATTAAAAAAATTACAGCTGTATTATTATGCAAAATACATATTTTAGTAGGGTTGTTAACGTAATATAATTATTAACTATCTTGTATATTAAAGAAAAAATGTAAATCTATTATAAATTTACATTTGTAAACGCTTTCTTATAGTTTCAATGTTTTATTATTATTTAACATCATTTGGTATTTTTTTGTTATTAGATACATGCTTATTATAAATATGACGGCTTACAACCATACTATTTTTCTTTTGAAATTCACGGTTTAAATATTCATAATATGTACCCGGTGTAATAATGCCGTTCATTTTTAATAAGTCGATTCCACTTTTACCAATAATAAGATCAGCAAGTCGACAGCAATTAGCACCTAGGACAAAATATTTTTGAAATCTTCCAGAAGTAAACTTATAAAATTTAGCTCCAGTTTTTTTATATAATACGCTAGCATAATCATCATACTGGTCTTTATTTATGTTCTTATTTTTTGCTAATGCTTTAACATAAGGAGGTTTCCATTCAACTAATTGAGAAAACAGTTTATCTAATTCCTTATCAATATTTTCCTTTTGTGTTTTTGTTAATTTCAAGCCAAAAGCAAATAAAGTTTTAGCGCTATGTTCGATACAAAAAGGTATGTACTTTTCACGATTGGTCGTAAAAACGACCCCATCGCCGATCATATCGAAGAAACGAAATGAAGTATTATCATAATTGCCATAGGAAATTACCTTATCTTTATAATATAGGTCAACATGTCCCATACGATTAAAACCTTTATTTGAAGTATGGACAAATACTTCCATATCTGGTTCATCTGCCTTTTTTTCTTCTTTAAAGATGAATGGATTATCAACATTTTCTTTATCAATTAAATAATTAATTTCACTTAATACTGTAAAGGGAATAATTGCTTCAATAAAAGCGGGAAGACTTATACGAAAACTTCTTTTAATTCTATTTTTTAATTTTTTCGGAATTAAAAAGGTAATGAAGTCACCTAAATAAGTCATGCCAAGGAAAATAAAATACCATCCTAATAAAATTACAAAACGATTAATATTTTTTATAGGCGATAGAACAACAGGAATGGAAATAATAAAGTAAAACAAACTAGAAATAAGTTCAAATAAACGACCTTTGGTTTTGTTTTTTAGAAGAATGATATAGTTTATTAGTTTTATTAAACCATTTACCAATAAGTATATTCCAAAAATAAGTGGTAAAATAGATAGGGGAATGTTTTTAAAAAATGTAAGGAATAAGCAGAAGACGAGATTCAAAAAGCATTTGGCAAAATTTACGTTTTTACTTTTATTTTTGCCCAGAAAAAAGTTGACAAATTGTTTGATAGATAAAAATAGAATGGCTAAAGTAAATATATTAATTAATTGGTAATATAGTTCCCCTTTAAAATTAATTAAAAAAATGCCTATAATAGTTAAAATTATGCTAATTATAAACGAACTAGTAGCGCTAAATAATCGATCACTTTTTATTTCTAACATAAATACATCCCTCTTTATGTTTTGTAATGTCCATTGCTTACAAAACTAACTATAATGATTATAACATAAATAATCTATTATAGATGTATTATAAATGAATATGTGTAGATATTATACAGAATAAAAAGGATGTTAGTAGTAAATTTCATTTGATAATTTTACATCCACAATATTCACATATTATTTTTTTCTTAGTAGGAGCTCCGCAATGAGGGCAATGTGGAGGAAGATCTTCTTCCTTCATTTTTTGATCTAGGATCATTTTCCCTTCAACAATTGGTTTCATCTGTTGTATAGAAAATGCTATAATATCTCTTCTTTTGGCAATTAAATAAAATATAAAAGCTAAAGCAATTGTTATTACAATAACAAATCCTCCAGTTACGTAGTAGGGGATAAATTTAATCGTTTCAATATTTTTGTTAACATTTGTTAATTTAGCATCTTCTTTTAAATAAGTACAATATTTATTTGTTAGGGGATTGTCAACATATTCATCTAGCATACAATAATTAAAATTTGAGTTTAAAACGTTATCAATTGTTTTTATATCTTTAGACGTCGTATCGACATTGTTTATTAAGGCACAATAATTAGTTGTTAATGAATTATTTTTATAGGCATCAAAGGCACAAAATAAAAAGCTAGGATCTAATACTTCAGTAATAATTTTTAAATCATATGCTTCGCCATCGGTATATTGTGTGAAAAGATCATATTTAATTCCTTTTTTTTCTAATTCCGCTTTTTTTGTTTCCAGTAATTTTTTTTCTTCATTTAGATTAGTATTTCTTTTTCTTGTTAGTTCTTCTTTTTTTGTTTTTAAGTTTTCCTTTTCATGCTTTATATTTTCTTCAATTCCTTTTTTATTATTTTCTGAGTATTGATTAGTTATATCATTTTTTCTCATAATACCTATTAATATCAAAGAGCCACCAATTAATAGACCTATTATAAATATCATTAGAGATACTATCATAATTTTCCTTTTCTTTTTTTGATATTTTTCTTCACTTAGTCTTTCTTTGCTTTTCATATCCTAATTCCTCTCAAGTCTAATTATAGCATGGATAATGTGTGTTAGTAAATGATGTGAGATAAACACTAAAAGAATGTAATGCAAGATGATATAGTTAAAATAATAAATATCTTTATTAGTTAATTTTTATATTTGAAACTTTATACCAGATGTACTGCTATAAAATTTTTTTATAAATTAAAAAAAAGGGGTTGACAAATTAAAACGTTTTTAATAAAATGTTATTAACAGGTGAGCTAAAACTCATCAAAAATTCAAATTGGTGTTATTAACAAAAAGATAAAAACAAAGGAGACGGTATTATGAAAAAATTTAAAAGTAAGGGAGAAAACACAATGGGAATGTTACAACCATCAAAAATTCAAAAAGCCCTGTATATTATCGATATGAATAATGGTTTTGTTAATTTTGGCGCTATGGCTAATAAAAAATATAATGCTTTAGTACCAGAACAGCAAAGAATGATTGAAAAAATTAGAAGAGAAAATGGTCTGATTAATTTTATTTTAGAAGGTCATGATGAAGATGCTTTAGAATTTAAAAATTATCCTAAACATTGTATTATTGGTACTAAAGAAGCTGAATTAATACCAGAGTTACTAACTGAACAAGCCAAGACTAATACCAATACTTATTATAAGAATTGTATTAATGGTATGTTGACTGGTGGGGTTTCAAAAGATATTAAAAAATTAAAAGCTTTAAAGGAGGTAATATTTGAGGGTGTCTGTGCTGATTTATGTGTTATGGATTTTGCAAGAACTTATGCAAGATTCTTAGATCAAATTAATAAAGAGGTTAGTTTATTTGTTGTTAAAAACGCAATTGATACTTTTGATAGTCCAACTCATAATCGTGAAGAGTGGCTAGATATTGCGTGTAAAGTTATGGAACAAGCAGGAATCACTGTGGTAGAAAATTATGAAGAATTAGAAGAGAAAGAAAAAAATTTGATTTTTCAAAGATAGGGGAAGATAAAAATGAAAATTTATAATGGATATGAAAGATTACCAAGAAATTATACAACAATGATTGATGAATATGAAATGACAATGGCTAATGGTTATTTTTTGAATAACAAACAAAATGAAACAGCTGTCTTTGATATATTTTTTAGAAAAATTCCTAACGGTGGCGGTTATGCCATAATGGCTGGACTTGATAAAATTATTCCGTTTATTCAGAATTTTAAATTTGATGAAAGGGCTTTAGATTATTTTCGCAGAAGAGGGTATCAAGAAGAATTTATTAATTATTTAAAACATTTTAAATTTACCGGAGATATTTATGCTATTCCTGATGGCACACCTGTATTTCCAAATGAACCAATTATTACAGTCAAAGCTCCTCTGATTGAGGCTCAAATTGTGGAAACGGCTATTTTATCACTTGTTAATGGGGCAATGGAACATGCTACTGGTGCAAGAAGAATTGTAGAGGCTACGCCTAAAAATGTAGGTATTATGGAATTTGGAGCAAGAAGGGCGGATGGATGTGAAGCAGCAATTGATTCATCTATCTATGGCATAATGGCAGGATGTGTTGGAACTAGTAATATAATAGCAGCTGATATGTTAAATATGAAAGCTATGGGGACTCAAGCACATAGCTGGGTTGAATCTTATCCTAGTGAGTATGAGGCTTTTCTCAGTTATGCCAAGGTTTATCCGAATAATTGTATTTTACTTGTTGATACAATAGATACTTTAAAAAGTGGGTTACCAAATGCGATTAAAGTGTTTAAACATATGAAAGAGCATGGAATGAATATTGATAATATTGGTATTAGAATTGATTCTGGAGATTTAGCTTACTTGAGTAAAGAGGCAAGGAGAATGCTTGATGATGCAGGATTTCATCAGGCTAAAATATGTTTAAGTAATGGTCTTACAGCAGAAACTATTGAGTCTCTTATAGCTCAAGGTGCTAGATTTGATAGTTTAGGTGTTGGTGATAATATTTCTAAACCAGAAGGTAGAATGGGCTGTGTTTATAAAGAGGTTGCTTTAAAAGAAAATGGTAATTGGATGCCTAAAATCAAATTAAGTAATGATATTATCAAGATTGTTAATCCAGATTATAAAAAATTGTACCGAGCTTATGATAGGAAAACTGGTTTTGCTTTAGTCGATGTAATGGCTAGAAGAAGTGAAATTTTAAACCAAAAAAGTTTAACTATTGTTAGTGTTACAGATTATTTAAAAAGAAAAACAATTGAAGATTTTGAATTAGTAGAACTTCAAAAGCCTATTTTTATTCATGGTGAGCTTGTTTATGATGATCCAGAAATTATGGAAAAAAGAACTTACTGTAATCAACAAATGAATACACTATACCCAGAAGTTAAAAGAACAAAAATGCCACATGAATATTATGTTGATGGCACTGAGGAATATATTAATTTTAAAAATGATCTAATTATTAAAACAAGAAAGTTGGTCAGATAATAAAATAATAAATAATTATTTGACAAAGTAAAAAATAAATTGATTTATATTATTGGATAAAGAAGGTAAATTTTTATGTATATAAAAATATGATGGTTAATTTTAGAAAAAACGATATATATAACTAAGATGTTATTTGCACTGGCCTACTTTTTAGTCACTAATCGTTGGAAAGGTGATTAGATGAAGATAGAAAAATTAGTAAAAAAAGAAAGAGAGGAATATATTATGTTTGACGCTGAAAAAACGACTAATGAAATAATTACATTTATTAGAGATTACTATAATAAGAATCATTTTAAAGGAGCTGTAGTTGGTATTAGTGGAGGAAAAGATTCCGCTGTAGTGGCTGGATTATTTACTAAAGCTTTGGGGAAAGAAAATGTCACTGGTATTTGGATGCCATGTCATTCTAAGGAAGAAGATAAAAAAAATGCTGTAGCATTAGCTAAACATTTTGGTTTTGAACTAAAGGAATTTAAATTAACAGATCTTTATGATAATTATGTTAAACAAATAGTTGCCTTAAATAGACCTAACATGGAGGATTTAGTAGATTCCAATATCAATATTAAGCCTAGACTTAGAACGGCTACTTTATACTATTATGCAGCATATTTAAGTAGGAAAAATAAAGGCTTATATCTTGTTGCTGGTACTAGTAATAAATGTGAAATTTATGTTGGATATTTTACTAAGGGTGGAGATAATATTGCCGATATTCAAGTTTTAGCTGATTTAACGGTTAATGAAGTTATTCAAGTTGGTGAAGTTATTGGGGTTCCTTATCACATTGTTCATAAAACACCTGATGATGGGTTAAGTGGTCTAAGCGATGAAGATAAACTTGGTGTTAAATATAGTGAAATTGCTGATGTTATTGAAAATAATGGTAATAATACGAAGGAAGAAGTAAAACAAAAGATCTATTCTTTGCATCAAAGAAATGCTCATAAATTTAGCACACCAATATTTATGAAGGATAGGTAGAAATAAGATTATGAAGATAGGCATATTTGGCGGTTCTTTTAATCCACCTCATGAAATGCACAAAAGAATTGCTTTAGAATTAATTGAAAATGGATATGTTGACCGAGTTATCTATGTACCAACTGGTAATAAATATAATAAAAAAGATTTAATAGATGCTAAAGAAAGATTAGAAATGTTAAAAATAATGGTTCAAAATAATAAGAATTTAGTAGTTTCTGATTATGAATTTAAAAATATGTTGATTTATACTTATCAAACTTTGGACTATTTTAAAAGTATTTATCCTAATGATGAAATTCGGTTTGTCTGTGGTACGGATAATTTGCAAGAAATAACTACTTGGAAAAATTATAAATACATTTTAGATAATTATAAAATATTAGTTATTGAAAGAGATAATGACAATGTTGAAAATATTATGAAGACTTTAAATTCTGATAATATAATTATAACTAGTATAACTACGAAAAAAGTATCTTCGACTGAAATTAGAAGTGTATTAGGTAAAAATGAATATTCTTATGATTTAGATAACAAGGTTATGACTTATATAAAAAAAAGAAAGTTATATTGTTGAGTATGATATTAAATAAAGAAATAATTGATTATAAAATAGTCTTTTTTATAAAATAATACCTAATAGACGAATACTTTGATAATATTCATACTTTTCATTGTGCTTATACTTTCGAAAAAAATGGTGAGGTACTCAACTATTTTTTTAAATTTGTATTCCCTAAAATAAGACCAATTAATTCTTCAATATTTTGTGTATAAACCATGATTGCCTACAGATAGTCCTCATTGATTTTATCGTTTCCTTCAATATCGACAATTTCTTTACTTTTTAAAAACTCGAATTATATTCCTTGTTTAGCTGCATATTTAAGTAAAAAGGCTAATATTAATTTTTGTTTTTCAATTATTTCATTATTTTTTTGTTCTATATTTAATTTAACAAATTCATTCATAAATGCCATAAATGTTTTTTGCTTTTCATCTATCATTTTTAGATGCTCCCTTAGTTATTCTTGGCGATGTCTGCATATTGTATAAAGAACTCGTATTTTGTAATCTTCCTTTCATATGAGTATATTCTGGTGGTAAGGCTTCAACGGCTGTTTCCGACATTTCCTCTTTCATATAGGCTTCATTCTGATGCATAGTTTCTCTATCTTTTTCTGCTTTTCAAAGTCTAATGCCTGCGGTAATAAATCTTTCATTTTTGATTATTAAAAGCATATAGTGTTACAATTTGGTTACATAATACAAAAAAGAAATTATTGATTTTATTTACCGAAATATGATAGAATGAAGTTGAATAAACAAAATAGTTAGAAAGGAGATTTTGAAAATAATGAAATTTATGTCCATAGGATATAAGTTTGTGTATTTATTTTTAAAAAAGGAAGAATTATGAAAAAAATTAGTATGATATTTTTAAGTTTGGTAGTTATTTTTATTATCACAGGCTGCGGAGCAATTGGAAAAAAAGAAAAAAAGTTGGTTTGTACTACTACTCAAGATGAAGAAGGTATGAATATCGAACAAGTAATGTCTATGACTTACAAAAATGATAAGTTAAAATACATGACAATGGAGGTTAATGCCAAGATTAAAGACTCTTCCATACAAGATAATTGGGAAGAATATAAAAAAATGTTGGATTCAGAAAGCAAAACATTTGACAAAGAGGGTATTAGTTTAAAAGTCAATGTGAATGATAAAAACTATGAATATAAAGTGATTTTAGATATTGATGTGGAAAAGGTTAGTGAAGAAGACCTAGAGGAGCAGGGACTTAGCGGTTTGAAAGATGACACTAATTCTTTGGAAGAGAATAAGAAATCAGCTGAAGAAGACGGTGCTACTTGCGTAGTGAAATAAAGTCATAACTGGGTGTCTTGAAACTATTAAATAGATTATGTTAGTGAAAATACATCGTAGTAAGATAATGATAGTAATTAAAAGAAAGAACAATTCCTTTTGAGGAAACTTAATGTTCTTTTTTTATTGCTTAAGTCTGTAATTTGTTTGAGTTTAATTTACTGAATATGGTATAATTATACTTAGGTAAAGTTGGACTTAGGGAGGTCTAATATGATAAAAGGAAAACCATTTGTAAAATGGGCTGGTGGAAAAAGACAAATAATTGATAAATTAAAAATGTATGTACCTGATGAGTATAACACATATTATGAGCCATTTATTGGTGGTGGGGCTTTGTTATTTGAATTATCTCCAAAAAAGGCTGTAATAAATGATTATAATAAAGAGTTAATTAATGTATTTAATTGTATTAAAGATGAAACAAAATTTACTAAAATGTATAATGAGTTAAATCATCATGAGGCTAATCATTCAGAAAAATATTATTATGAAATAAGAAATAAAGATAGAGATAAGAATAAATTTCAAAGAATGCCTGATTATAAAAGAGGGGCTAGAACAATTTATTTAAACAAAGCCTGTTTTAATGGATTATATAGGGTAAATAGTAAAAATGAATTTAATGTACCTTTTAATGGAAAATTAAAAGTTAATACATATGACGGACAGAATTTAGGAATTATTCATTCATATTTAAATTTTAATGATATAGTCATAATGAATACAGATTTTGAAGAAGCTGTTAGTAGCGCTAAAAGGGGTGATTTTATTTATTTTGATCCTCCATACGATTCAGAAACTTCCATTTTTAACAGTTATACTGAAAATGGCTTTGGCAAGGAGGAACAGATTAGACTTGCTAAAGTATATAAAATGTTAGCTGATAGAGGGTGTTATGTAATGCTTTCAAATCATAAGACTACTTTAATTAAAGAGTTATATAAAGACTATAATTTTCATGTTATAGAGGCCAAAAGAAATATAAATGCCAATGGAAAGAAAAGGGGAAAAGTAGAAGAAGTAATTATTACGAATTACTAAGGAGTGTAGTATGATAAGTGAAGAATTGTTGAAGCATATGTGTGATGAGGCTGGAATACCATCAGGAATATATAATAATGATCGATTTTTATTTACTTTAAAACAAGTTAATAATTTTTATTATGATGGTCAAATAACGGTTGAAGCTATTGGTGATGGCTTTGTTGATAGTAGGGGTGATGGTGGCATTGACTTTATGCTTATTAAGAATGAACAACTGTTGCTGATTCAAGGAAAAACTGGTAATTTGCAAAAAGAAGATATAAGCGGTGTATTTGAAAAAATAAAGTTAACTATAAGCAAAATAGAATCTAATGATTTACTGAATTTGAAAAAAGATATGGTTAGTAATTTTTTAAATATGCGAGGAAATTTGCAGGAACCATCTAATATAAAACTAGTGTTATTTTCTAAAATGGCAATAAGAAATGATTTAATTGCTGAATTTGAATCGTATAGAAAATATAACAATAAATACGAAATAGAAATTTTTGATGAAAATGACATTGAGGAAAGAATAGCGGAATTAGATCCAAATAAAAAGGTTGAACATGGGATAATTAAAATTGATAAAAAAGATAATATATTACATTATGATCATGGAATTATTGCTAATATTTCTGCTAGTTCTTTAAAAACACTTTGTGTTCAAAACAGTAAAAGAGGATTATTTAGTTATAATTTAAGGGGTAAAGTATCAGGACCAAAAGTTGATAATAATATTGAACTTACTATTGAATCAGAACCTTATGAATTTTGGTATCGCAATAATGGTATAACGATTGGATGTGAAAATTATACAATATTATCCAATAATACAATTGAACTTAAACAGTTTTCTATTATTAATGGAGCTCAGACAACGACTAATATCATGAATTCTGATAATGTTACATTAGATAGAGATTTTTATCTTGTGTGTAAGATTATAAAAACACCAGATAATTTAAACATGGAGCAAGCAAAAAATTATTTACAAAAAATATCAATTGCTTCTAATTCTCAAAAACCAATTACGGCGCAAGATATAAGAGCTAATGATAATCTTCAAATATTGCTTAGACAAAGAGCATTAACAAATAATTTACCTTTTGAAATTGCAATTAAAAGACCCATTCAGTATGAGGTGAAAAAATTTGAACAATGGCGTCAAATCGATAATAGTGTACTAGGACAACTAATCCTTTCATGTATTTGTCAAACGCCCGGTTTAGCAAAATCTAGTAAAAGTAAAATTTTAGATGATGAAAAACTTTATCAGTATGTCTATAATAGAGATTATGACACTAGTCATTACTTTGATTTAGTTATGCTTTATAAAAAGTTTAATGAATATAAGAATGAACAAAGAAAGATGATTAATAGCATGCCAGAAGAGGATAAAAATGAGGAAACAATTAATCAATTTTATATTTGTAAAGAGGGTATTTTCTGTGTTCTTGCTATAATTTATAAAATATTAAGTTTGAAAAAGACTACCAAGAAGATAAATGCATTACCTAATCCAATTGATGAAACAAAAGAAGAGATTAACTTTGCAAACAGGATCTTTGACGTACAAGATATAGATACTATTAATAGCAATATTAATGAACTATTTAGTTATATTATAGAAACCATATCATCTATTTATAACAGTGTACATGTAGAACTTGGATTATCAAATCAGGCTTATTTCTTAAAGAATAATACTAATTATGATAAATATGTTGTCAGTAAATTTGTTGAATTGTATCACCAAAAGTATAATGGTCAAGTTATGAGAGCTTTAATAAAAGATATATTTAATTTGAACTAAATAGAAAGTATGCAGAAAAGCTATTGTGGTAAGATAAGTGAATCTGTCATACTTTTTATTTTTAATTTATTTAAAGAAAAAGCAATTAAGTAAACTATACAAAGAATTTAGTGAAAACCTTAAAAGCTATTATAAAACGCGTGAAATGATTTATTATTATCTATAGATATAAATTTAAAATAATCAATTTACATACAATATTGATAATAGAAAATACTATTAATTGTGTTTCAATTGATGTTTGATTGGCAATGAACCAGTAGGCAGATTGTTACTTATAAACGGAAGAGGATTATACGTTGAAATTTTTAGGATAGTCATAGTAAATTAGTTTTAAATATAATAAAGTTGATAAATTTACCTGACTTTAAAGCAAAGTTATCTCCACCTTTTTGTAGTGAAACATTATTATTTGTATTGGAATAATGTTATTAATAGTTTATAATATGACGTATATTTGTTTGGAGAGTGATGAAAGATGGCAATAGATGAGGACACAAAATTAAAAAATATTATTAATTTTTATATGTTGACAAACAGGTTAAAAAATAAGCTATCTGATAATGATCATAGTTTAGCTGATCTTGTATATGGCGCTATGACGTTAGCGATTGCTACTAACTTGGAATATAATAAGGCTGAAAATATTGGCGAGGTTTTAAAAATTATTTTATTACAAACATTAAGCAGTCATAATGATGATGATACAATGGATGTTGTTTGTTGTATGGCAAAAGGTATGTCTTTTTTACCCGATATGCAAAAACAGTTAGAATTTGATGTTTCATTGAACGAAAATAACCTTTTTGCTTATGATTGCATGACGATAGAATTAATGATGGAGTATTTCTTTGAAAAAATATTGACGGCTGAAAATAGTACTAATATTGAAGAATTATACAATATAGCCAAAACTTATCATATTATAGATAAATTAGGTAATGACGAGAATAGTAATTATGAAATATTTAGATTTTACTATTTAAATAGAGCTTTAAAAAAGAAGGAAAGAAGTGGTTGGAATTTAAATCATTGGAATATTAAGGCAGATAGGATTGAAAGAGTTTCTGAACATGTTATTGGAACTTTGGCTTTAGCGATTGGAATTGATTCTGAATTCTCCTTTTCTATTAATTTAAATAAAGTTATTACTACTTTATGTCTTCATGAAATTGGTGAAATTATTATTGGTGATATAACTCCTTTTGATAATATTACGCCTGAAAAGAAAGAGGATATGGAACATAAAGCAATGATAGAAGTACTTGGTAATTTAAAGAATAAAGATTTAATACTTAATATGTTGTATTCATTTGATAAACAAGATGAACTTGATTCGCAGTTTGCTCATTATTGTGATAAATTAGAAGCAGACATTCAAGCCAAAATATATCAAGATTTAGGTTATCAACATTCATTGGATGATCAGGAAAATAATATTGTCTTTAACAGTGTTAGGGTGCAAGAGATAATTCGTGAAGGAGCTAAGAGCGCTTTTGATATATGGTATGAATATGATAAAGGGATATATACCGATGAACCAGTCTTTACTAAGATATTAAAGTATGTTAAAGAAAACAATTTAAAATAATCTTTTTTCTTGACAACTGTATATATACTGTATATAATAGATATATACAGTTAGAGGTGATTTATGACTATTATAATCAGTAATTCTAGTGATATTCCTATCTATGAACAGATTAAGGAACAAATTAAAGCTAAAATTATTATTGAAGAACTTAAAACTGGTGAATTGTTACCATCGATTAGAAGTCTTGCAAAAGATTTAAGATGTAGTGTTATAACAACGAAAAAGGCTTATGATCAATTACAGGCTGAAGGATACGTGAAAACGATTCCAGCTAAAGGGTTTTATGTTACCAATATTAACAAGGAGATTGCTAGGGAAGAACAGCTTAATAAAATACAGGACCTGATAGATATGGCTGTTGATATTGCTAAAAAAAATAATATTGAAAAAAAAGCTCTTGAAGAAATGTTAGATATTTTATATGAGGAGGTTAGTTAATGACAAATTGTTTAGAGGTGAGAAATTTACACAAGAAATATAATGATTTCGAATTGAAAAATATTAATTTTGATTTGCCTAAAGGTGCAATAATGGGGTTTATTGGTGAAAATGGTTCTGGAAAAACAACAACAATTAAAGCTATATTAAATATTATAAAACAATATGATGGTGAAATTAGATTATTTGGACTTAATAGTCGTGATCACGATAAGGAGATAAAAGATAAAGTTGGGGTTGTACTGGATGATATGTTTTTCTCTGAAATACTTACACCTAATGATATAAATAATGTGATGAAAGACATGTATCAAAAGTGGGATAATAAAATGTTTTATAACTATTTAAATGAATTTTCTTTAAATGCAAAGAGACCGATTAAAACTTTTTCTAAGGGTATGCGCAAAAAATTAGAAATAGTGACAGCTTTATCCCATCATCCACAACTTTTGATTTTAGATGAACCAACAGCGGGATTAGATCCTGTTGCACGAGCAGAAGTGATTGAACTTTTTCAAAATTTTATTCAAAATGAAGAATGTTCTATTTTACTTTCTAGTCATATTACAACTGATTTAGAGCATATAGCAGATTATATAACTTTTATTAATAACGGTGAAATTATGTTATCAAAGACTTGTAATGAATTACTAGAAAACTATGGTATTGTTAAATGTAGTAAACAAGATTTTGAAAAGTTTGATAAAGGAGATTATGTTAAATTTAGAAAAAGTAAATATCAGTATGAAGTCTTAATAGAAGATGTGAAAAAATTCAAAAGGAAATATAATACTGCTGTTATAGATAAGATTACTTTAGATGATCTTATGCTATTAATGATTAAGGGGGAAGAATAATGAAAGGTTTTATAAAGAAAGATTTAGCAATTGCAAGAAGCAATATTAAAATGTTGGCTGTCCTTTTTGTTTTATATACTATAATTGGGTTATTAGGTAGTATGGACATTTCTTTTATGCTACCATTTATAAGTGTTATGGTAATTATATCTACTTTTAATTGTGATGCATTGAATAATTGGGAAGCATATGCTGCTACGCTACCAGACGGTCGAAGAAACAGTGTTAAATCTAAGTATCTGGTTACTCTTTTAATTGTTTTTGCATCTACTATTCTTTCTATTATTCTTTCCTTTGTTATTGCTTATGTTAATTCCCAAGATTTGAATATTGGAACAACTTTATTATCAATGATAATAACTTCGCTATGTACTTTATTATTTGAATGTTTTATGTTTCCACTTATTTATAAATATGGTGTAGAAAAAGCTAGAATTGGTATCTTTATTATTATTTTTGGCATAATTGTAATAGGTGGTTTCTTGATACAGTTTATTAATTTAAGTTCTTTGGATCGTATATTATTGGCCATAAAAGATTATGGATTAATAATTTTTATAACGATTGTGGGAATATTGTTGTATCTATCATATAGGATATCTTTAAAATTTCAAATGAAAAAAGATTTATAATATTGTTTAAAAATATAGTTTATAACAAAGATAGACTATGTTTTTTTGTGTAATTAAAAATAATTTAATTTGGGTGAAGTTATGCGATTTCATGGTATAATTAGTAAAGAAAGGTGGAACGATGTTATGAAGAAGAGCATAAAGATGACTGAGGCTATTTTCCCGATGCCCGTATTAATGATTGCGACATACAATGAGGATGACAGTGTTGATGTTATGAATGCGGCATGGGGTACAATGCTAGAACGCGATCTTGTTTTATTAAATTTATCAGACAGCCATAAAACAGTCAAAAATATAAAAAGCAGAAAAGCATTTACTATAAGTATAGCTGATGCGAAACATGTTAAAGAAGCTGATTACTTTGGCGTGGTATCTGGAAATAGTGATTTTCGTAAATTTGAAAAAAGTGGGTTAACCGCTTATAAATCAACGGTTGTGGATGCCCCAGTTATTAATGAGTTTCCTATTTGTATAGAATGTGAGTATCTAACTAGTCAAAGTGATGATTATAGTTATGGTATTATTGGAAAAGTGGTTAATGTATCAGTTGAGGAAAATGTTATGACCGATAATAAAGTTGATATTAACAAGTTAGATGCTATTGCCTTTGACCCATATACACATGGATATTATAAAGTTAGTGATAGGGTAGGTAATGCTTTTAAAGATGGTTTTGAAATAAAAAATAAATAATAAAAGATTTATAAAATAGAAGATAATGAAACTTGTTATTGAATTTTTGATCGAGAGAAGATCTTTATCTCTGATTCAAGGTTCAAAGAACACTTAGTACTTCTGATTAATAAAGCTAAGAAATGTATATATAAAAATGACAGTATAAACATAGGATTTGTTATAATTTTGATATGGAATACTTGATAATGAAGGTTATAAATTTGAAAACAAGTTAATTTGCAATATTTAAGTGTATTAGAAAATAAAATAGATATAATGCGTTTATTTGATTAGATGAAAGGAATGATTAAAATGTGTACAGCAATAACTTATAATACAAAAGATCACTATTTTGGTAGAAATTTAGATTTAGAATATTCATATAAGGAGACCGTTACCATAGTACCGAGAAATTATCCATTTAAATTTCGTAAAGTAGGTGATATTGATAAACATTATGCTATGATCGGTATGGCATATGTTTGTGATAATTACCCTCTATACTATGATGCTATTAATGAAAAGGGATTAGGTATGGCTGGGTTGAATTTTCCTGAAGATGCAGACTATAAAGAAGAAGTTGAAGGTAAAGATAATGTTGCTCCTTTTGAGTTTATTCCTTACATATTATCACAGTGTTCAACCGTGTCTGAAGCTAGAAATTTGTTAAGCAGATTGAATTTAGCTAACATAAATTATAGTAATGAGTTGCCTGTTTCCCCATTGCATTGGATTATTTCTGATCGTGATGAGTCTATTACTGTTGAAAGTGTTAAGGAAGGATTAAAGGTATATGATAATCCTGTTGGGGTTTTAACTAACAGCCCTCAGTTTAGTTTTCATATGTTTAATTTAAATAATTATATGGGATTATCGACTGAGCCAGCAGTTAATAATCTTTCAAAAAATTTAGATTTGAAGGTTTATAGTAAGGGAATGGGGGCTTTAGGATTACCTGGGGATTTATCATCAGTATCTAGATTTGTTAAGGCGACATTTACTAAAATAAACTCTTTTTCAGGTGAAAGTGAGATTGAAAGTATTAGCCAGTTCTTTCATATATTAGGCTCAGTTTATCAACAAAGAGGTTGTGTTCACGTTGCTAATAACCAATATGAAATAACGATATACAGTTCATGTTGTAATATGGATAAGGGGATATATTACTATACGACTTATGAAAATAGTCAAATAATTGGTATAGATATGCATAAGGAAAATTTAGAAGGAAATACATTAATTAGCTATGATTTAATTACTAAAGCACAAATATTGATGCAAAATTAGTTCATGGATTATTAATATAGCATTAAAAATGAGAACTATATTATAAAGTGTTGTTTGTATCAAAATAACACTTTATTTTTATGGGAATAGTTTTAATTTAAAAGTAGATGGATTTAAAAAGTTTAGGTGAATTATTTTAGTGATGTTATATTGATACGAAAGTAAAAAAATGATACAATTGTTTTGATAAGTCGAGCATGGTTATTTTGGAGGTAATCTTTTTGGAGTATTTAATTACATTTATTGAGGGAATTGCATCATTTATTTCACCTTGTGTTTTACCAATTATTCCGGTATATATTTCTTATTTTGCAACCACTGATAAGAGTGAAAAAAGAGCAATTGTCAATTCCTTAGGTTTTGTTTTAGGTTTTACGATAGTGTTTATTTTACTTGGTGTGTTTGCTGGAACGTTCGGTAAAATAGTAACCAGATATTCGGATTATGTTAGTATCGTACTAGGAATATTTTTAATTATTGTTAGTTTAAATTATATGGGTGTTCTTTCTATTAAGGTTTTAAGTAAAACTAGAGAAATGAAAAAAGATAAAAAGGATTTAACTTTTGTTGCCTCAATTTTATTTGGAATGATTTTTTCTTTATCGTGGACACCTTGTGTCGGGGCTTTTTTAGCTTCCGCACTTGTTTTGGCAACAACAACAGGTAGCATCTTAAAAGGATCTATTTTGTTGTTAGTTTATTCGTTAGGACTGGCCATTCCTTTTGTTATGACAACTTTCTTGTTAGAAAAGCTAAAAAAGACATTTGACTTTATCAAAAAAAATTATAAAGTTATCAATCTGGTTGCTGGTTTGATTTTGCTATCAAGTGGTTTTTGGAATATCGTAGATGGCATTATAAGTATTTTTAGTTAGGGGATGTAGTAATGAAGAAGAAAATTGGATTAATAATTGGCATCATTGTTTTTATAGGCACTTTGGTAACGATTACATTGGTTTATAATCATAGTAATGGTAATGAAGAAAAATTGTACGAAGAGGTAGCTGATCTTGGAATTATAAAGGTAAATGATAATAATTTTGAAGAGGAAGTATTAAACTCTGATAAAATTGTTGTTATGGATTTTTATGAAAATATGTGTCCGCCTTGTACATCAATGATCCCAACTATCATAAATATTTCAAAAAGTAGTGATGATGTAAAGGTTGTAATGATTAATATGAGTGATAACAATACCTCGAATTTGATAAAAACATATGGAGTTAATGCTTCCCCAACCATTGTTATTTTAAGAGATGGTGAGGTAAAAGAAGGTTTTGTAGGAGCAACTAGTGAAGAAAATATTATGGCTGTTATAAAAAAACAATTGGAGTTTAAAAATGAAGAATAGATTAAGACTGGTATTATTAATAGCGTTTTTCTTGGTTAGTTTAACGGGTTGCGGAAATGATCATATTAAGACATTAAGTTGTTTAGCCACTAATTCCGAAAATGGATTAAAGACAAAATCAGATTTAAAAATAACTATTAAGGATAACCAAGTAGAGGATATGGAGCTTACCCTTAATGTGGTTTTACCAGATGGTGAACAATCTTATAAGCAAGCAATGATGAGTCAAATGAGGCAAAAAACTAGTAAAGTTTATTCAACTAAGGATGGAATAAAAGCTATTTTTGGTATGGGTAGCTCCTATTTTGACGCTTTTGGTATAACTAAAGATGCGTCATATAATGAATTGAAGCAGGTGTTAGAACTTCAAGGATATACTTGTAAAGACTAAAATATTTTATTAAGTTATTGAATTTGAAGTATTTAAGATCATGCAGTGTTAGACATAAAATAAATAACATAAAAAAAGCAATGGTTGGATGTCATTTTAACATCAAGTCATTGCTTTTTGTTTACTTAATCATGGTCAATTGGCTCAATATCATATTCAATAATTTTACCACTTATTGCATCTATTTCATAATCATACTCTTTACCATTGTATTTAAATTCAACAGAATATTCACGGTCTTCACTATCTAGTTCGACTTTAATATTTTGTGCATTATTAACTTTTGCATGGTTTAGAGCAATTTCTTTAGCTTTACTAGATGTTATAAAATTAGAAGAAGTGTTAGTATTATTAGAATTATTTGAATTAGTATCATGATGGGTATGGTCATCATCTTCATCATGATCTTCATAATCATTATGATCGTCTTCATCATGTTTTTCTTTATTAGAATTTACAATCTTACCACTTACTGCATCGATTTCATAATCATATTCATGTGTATCAGTTTCAAATTCAACGTCATAGATAATTATACCATTATCAGCATCGAACTCTATTTCCATTTTATTATATTTAGTTACTTTGGCATCATTTAAAGCAATTTCCTTAGCTTTTTCTTTACTGATATAGGCTTTAGTACTTGCATCACCTTTCTTTTCAACTGTTGATAGACCATTACTCTTGCTTTGGGTCAGTACATTTATTTCATTTATATTTAAATTCACTAGATCCTCTTCTTTCAATAGAGAATTACTGTTCAAAACATCAATAATAAGTTGGGCTTTACCTAGTGAAATATTATATTTTTTAGCTAATTTTTCAGCATCATTTAGATTGTTGTTAGAAGAAAGGGTTTGACTTAAAACTGATCCTTGAATTTTACCAGTATTCAAAATACTATCAATTTTATTAGCTAATCTTTGACGAATTTGCTCTGCCTTTACTTCATCGTCGTTATCAACAGAAATTAAAATGGAGTTAGATAGATCATCTAGATATCCTTTAGTAACCATTGAACCAATAATAGCATTTAAAGCAAGATCAATATCAACATTCTTTAAATCCATATCTTGTAAAATATTTTTTGCATCGTCATTTAGTGCTACATATTTTACAATTTTATCTTTTTTGTTAATTTGTAATTCAATACTTGGATTAACATCAATATCAATAATAGAATCTATTTTATTATTTAAATTATAATTATAAAATAGACCTCCACCGATAATTAAAAGTAATATACAAGAAGCGAATGTAAACGATAATTTCCAATTAAATTTTTTTCTTTTTTCTGTCATTATTATTTTCCTTTCTTTTTTTACTTTTTGACATTTTGAGAGGATTTGATTAAATTGATCTGGAACTTGTTCATCAAATAATTGAATTAATTTTTCTTTTCTTTCTTTTTTATTCATATTGAACCTCCATTTGTTTTATCTTTTTTATTGAGCGATGATATTTAGATAAAATGGTTGATAAATTACTATCAAGCATTTTGGCAATTTCACGATGTTTAAATCCCCACAATAAGTGTAAGATAATAATTGTTTGCTCATCAGATGAGAGTTGTTGTAATAAATTTTTTAACCAAATGGTATTCTCATTATTATCTTTACTGGTAATAATCTGGCTATTAAAATCAACTGTAGGTTTCATTTTTCTTAATTTAGTAATAGCTAGATTTCGTGTTATAGTAAATATCCAGTTCATGGGTTTTTCTTTAGAATCATAATTATTAATTTTTTGATAAATATTTATAAAGACATCTTGAACATTATCTAAAGCATCATCATGATTTTTTAGAATTGATAAACTATATCCATAAATAGGTGCTTTTATAAGAAGATATAATTGATGGAAAGCATCATCGTCATTATCTTTTATTTGGTGTAATAATTTATCAATCATAATATAATCATTATTTCTTTTTAGTTTTTCATTCATGATTTACTCCTCTCATATATAACAACGTAACAAAACCATATATTATTGCACTAATTTGTAAAAAATTTAAAAATGTTACTATTATTATAACATTTAATGAAAATATAGTATAATAATTAAGTATATAAGGAGATAAATGTATGACAATTGAAGATAATATTTTTAATAAAAGAATTATTATTTACGATAAGTTAGTTCCTTATGGTTTTAAGAAAACAGGTAATAAATATCTAATGTCAAAGCTTATTTTAAATAATACTTTTAAAATTGAAGTCACTGTTTCAAATCATGGAAAAATAAAAGGTAAAATCTTTGATTTATCTTCAAATGAAGAATATACAAACTTTAGGGTTGAAAAAATAACAGGGGAATTTGTCAGTAGAGTAAAAGAATTATTTGAAACTTTTCTTCTTGATATTAGTAAAGAATGTACACAAGCTAGTTATTTTGTTTCGAAACAAGCTAATTTAATAACCCAACTAATAAAAGATAAGTATGGTGATGAGCCAAATTTTGCATGGGATAAATATCCTAATTATGCCGTTTTCAAAAATAAAGATAATCATAAGTGGTATGGTCTTATCATGAATATAGATAAAAGTAAGTTAGATAAAAAGTATACTGGTGAAATAGAAGTAATAAATGTTAAATTAAATCCTAATCATATTGAACAATTACTAAAAGAAACAGGTTTTTATCCTGCTTATCATATGAACAAAAAAAATTGGCTTACCATTATCTTGGATGATAAAATATCTAATCAAAAAATTATGTCTCTTATAGAGGAGAGCTATAACTATACTATAAAATCTAATACTATTAAGTGATATCAAATTATTTGAAAGGGGTTTTAGTGGATAGTTCAACTGTATGTTGAGTTTGTTCAACTACAAAGTTATTGCTATTAAAAATGTACTGGTTTAAGATGGTAGTAGGAGGTATGTATATGCGAAAAAATATAGGTTATGTAATTGTTATTATTTTACTTATAATAGGGTTAGGTATAAGTGTGACTTTTAATGTCAATGTTAAACAAGAAAAAGAAGATAAATGTTCTGAAGCACCATTACCTAAACAAGAATTGTCTGAAGGTTTGAGAGGAACTTATGGTATTGATAAAAATATTAATGAAACAACGATTGATAATTATTTAGGACGTAGTGATACTGTTTATCGTGATGTCAGAATGCTTGAAGATACGGCTACTTGGGAAAATAAGGGTGGTGAACGTGTTCTTACTGGCTTTGTAGAGGGCTTTGAAGTGGTCCCTTATGCATATTTAACTGAATTTCCTGAAGAATATGTAAAACAAAAAGCAGATGAAAATGTTTCAGGATTATATGAGGGAAAAACTTTATTTCATTTAGATGATGATGGAAACTACGTTGCTAATTATAAAGAGTCAATGGATATTTTAGAATACTTGTTCCCAAAAGATAAGTATATATTTATCATGTGTGGGGCAGGTGGTTATGCTAATTTTACTAAGAAAATGTTAGTAGCTTTAGGCTGGGATGAAACGAAGATTTACAATGTTGGTGGTTATTGGAATTATGAAGGCAAAAAAGGTATTAGTACTATTAATAAGAATGGTTCTAAAACAACTTATGACTTTTGGAAAGTTAACTATCATGATATAGATTTTGATTCCTTAACAGAGGTTTAATGATGAAAAAGAAATTAATATTGATTGTGGGTATCATTGTTTTACTCCTGATTGCTTTTATTATTGTGTGGAAATACTATCAAGGGAAAAAATATGTAGCGCCATTTTACGTAGAACAGGAATACTATAATGAAGGAAAATTTATTGATGTTAATGCTTTAAAGGTTAATGAAATGTTGAACGATAAGAAATCTTTCTTATTATATTCATACAACAATTATTGTAGTTTACCTATCCCTTGTGAAGATATTTTTAAAGAGATCGCTACAAAATATAGGATTGATGTTTTAAAATTACCATTTGCCGGACTAAAAGAAACTTCATTATACGACGATATTAAGTTGGCACCTAGTTTTATCATTATTAAGGAAGGTAAAATCGTAAGTTATTTACATGCTGATAAAGATAGTGATATTGATAGATACCAAAATGCTAAAGTTTTTGAACAATGGTTAAAACAGTATGTTATTTTGAAAAAATAATATAAAAGATATATTGATATTAACAATTTCTAAAAATTCCAGTCTTTTCTATTGCATATTTAGATAAAGTTTGATACAATAAAGTTGCTTAATAATAGATGATTGCGATTAATAATTAGGAATCTACTTACGTTTATTTTTAATTATTTCTTATCATATTTTGTTATATGAGGATTGCTTAGGGAATGCCTACGGGTCTTATAATTATTAAGTATATGCATATAGAGAAAGTGAACTCTAGTATAAGCAATATTGGTTCGACTAAATTAATATTGATTCCAAACTAAAAATAACGTCTTGTCAGCGTTATTTTTTTTGGTTAATCAACACATAAGCAATTGCATATTCTCCATCATAAGAAAGTGATAAATTAATGACAAGACTATTGTTACCTATTATACGTGCTACCGGCTTACCATCTTGATCCTTTAAAATCTCAATATCTTTAAAGTCATATTTTAAATTAGTAGCTTTCATTATAGCCTCTTTCGCACAAAATCTAGTAGCTAAAAAATAAATATTTTGACTTATATCTAGCTCTTGTGGTGTATAGACGTGTCTAATAAATTGTGGAAACATAGCAATCGTTTTTTTTAGCCTTGGTATATATACAAGATCAATTCCTATCATTTTATCACCAAATTAATTATAGCATATATTTTTTCTAATTTATATGGTATAATTAATATGATAGGAGGGTTGTAAGTGAAGAATGAAATTGAAGCAAAATTAATAGAAAAAACAGCAAAAGTATTAAATGTCGATCCTAGTACATTATCAGGTAATACTAATATTAAAACAGATATTGATTTAAAAAGTTTAGAGATGGTTGGTATTATCTCACAGCTAGAAGAAGAGTATGATTGTTACATTAAATATACAGAATTAATGCATGCTAATACGATTAGTGAAGCTGCACAGATTATTGCTGAACAAATTGAATAGAAAGAGGGGAAAAAATGGCTGAAAAAGCAAAAATTGAAAATGAATTATCTTTACCAAAGGAAATGCCAGAAAGGGACACGAAAATTGTTAATGTTAAGTATCCAGATGGCACTAATTGTGATGTAATATTTACAAAGTTAACACAACCAATACCAAAAGAAGAATTTGCAAAAATACCTCGTGAAGAGGCAATGAATTATTGTATTGAGGTACCCGTTAACACTACGGAGTATTATGTTGATGATGAAGAAAAAATTTTATGTCTTCAGGATCAACCTGTTAAAATGCGTGATGGTGTAACTATCTATGCTGATATATATATACCAAAAAAAGCTTTAGAAGAACCAGTGCCATTAATTATTAGTTGGTCATTCTTTGGAAAACAACCATGGCATCAACCAGTTCAAATTTTTAGACCAATGGGAGTTCCAACTGGGGCTGTATCTAATGTGTGTAAATTTGAATCTTCTGATCCAATGTATTGGTGCTACCAAGACTACGCAGTAGCTAACGTTGATCCACGTGGTATTGGTAATTCAGAAGGTGATCAACAACAATTTGGTACTCAAGAAGGCCGCGATGGTTATGATTTTATCGAATGGGCTGCTAAACAAAAATGGTGTAATGGTAAGGTAGCTTTGTTTGGTAATTCGGGTGTAGCAATGAGTCAATGGCGTATTGCTGCCGAACAACCACCACATTTAGTTTGTATTGCACCTTGGGAAGCTACAGGAGATCAATATCGTGAAAGTATTATGG
>CANQVV010000014.1 GCA_947627385.1 uncultured Bacilli bacterium | reverse complement strand
GCAGAGTAGCTATGTATGGACGGGATAACCGCTGAAAGCATCTAAGCGGGAAGCCTCCTCCAAGATGAATTTTCCCACTCTTCGAGAGTTAAGAATCGTTATAGACTATAACGTTGATAGGCTAGAGGTGGAAGCGTAGTGATACGTTGAGCTGACTAGTACTAATAATTCGACAATTTAACTTTTAATTTATTTAACTGTTTGATGACGCATTATCAAGTTTTTAAAGGACAAAATCCTTTATTGGTGACGATAGCTTAGTGGCCACACCTCTTCCCATCCCGAACAGAGAAGTTAAGCACTAATACGCCGACGATAGTGAATGCTAAAATAGGTAGTTGCCAATATTTTTTTTTTGGAAAAATTTATTATTTATTGCCCAATTTTGTTAAATATAAATAATATGCTTGTCTAAGGACAAGTTTTTATTTATAATAAAATTGGTGATTACAATGGATTTGAAATACATATCAAAAAATATTAATGATACTTTAACTATTGCAGAGAATATTGAAAGTGAAAAATTCCCTAATATGGTTATTTGTTTAGATGGTGAACTTGGCAGTGGTAAAACAGTTTTTGTCAAAGGCTTTGCCAAAGCACTAGGATTGGATGATAATATAACTAGTCCTACATTTACAATTATTAAAGAATATTCCAATGGTGAACTTCCTTTATATCATATGGATGTTTATCGTTTAGACGAAGTGGAAGAAGATATTGGGATAAAAGATTATTATAATAAAGGTGGGGTAACTATAATTGAATGGGCCGATTTAATTAAAAATGAATTACCTGAGGAAAGATTAGAAATTACTTTTAAAATAATTGATGAAAATACAAGGGTATTAGTTTTTAATCCAATTGGAAAAATTTATGAAGATTTATGTGAATCAGTATTGTAAAGGAGAGAGGAAAAATGAATTTATTTATTGATACACATTTAGATGATGTCATTATTTTATTATATGATGGTGAAACAATTGTTAAACAAAAGATTTTAAAAGATCAAAAAGAGAATAGTAAAGTAATAATGCCAACGATAAAGAAAATTCTTAATAAAGAAATACCTGAGTCAATTATTATTGTTAATGGTCCCGGTTCATTTACTGGCGTCCGTTTAGGTGTTACAATTGCTAAAACACTTGCTTATACTTTAAAAAGACCAATTAGAACTTTAACGTCTCTTGAATGTATGGCAATTTGTGTTGAAAAAGTTGAAAAAATTGTTGCATTTAGTGATAAAAATGGTTATTATATAGGAATATTTGATAAAGATTGTCATTTAGTAGGAAATTATGAATATTTAAATAATTCTCAATTTGAAGAATATGCAAATAATTATGAAGTTATTACAAATGTAGAGTTAGATTATAAGAAAATAATTGAATTTGCTTTATTAAAAGAAGAATTAAGACCTCATGAAGTAAATCCAATATATGTTAAAAAATTAGATATTGAGAAATGATTAGAAATGCTAAAGTAAATGATCTAGCTAAACTAAATATTTTAGGAAATTTAGTAATAAATAATTTTGATACTACTTATGATTTAAAATCTTATATCAAAGATGATAAGTATATTGTTCTAGTTGATGAACAAAAAGATATTAAAGCATTTTTAATTATTCTAAAAAATATTAATAATTTTGAATTAGAATTAATTGTGGTCGATAAACAATATCGAAGATGTGGCATTGCTAGTAATTTATTAACATATTTTATAGATAATTATTGCCAACAAAAAAGTGAAATATATTTAGAAGTGGCAGCTGATAATGCCAATGCTATTAAATTATATAAAAAATTCAATTTTGAAATTATTAATATTCGTAAAAAATATTATTATAACAGTGATGCTTTAATAATGAAAAGAGTGGTAGAATGAAAGATGTTTATATTTTAAGTGTTGAAACTTCATGTGACGAAACAAGTATTGCAATTGTAAAAAATGGCAGTGAAGTAGTAGCACTTACTATTTTAACTCAAATGGATACTCATGCTAACTTTGGTGGTGTTGTGCCAGAAATAGCATCAAGAATGCATGCAGAAAATATTACAATGGTGTTAGAAGATACCTTAAATAAAGCAGGAATGCAAGTGTCAGATGTTGATGCAATTGCTGTAACATATTCTCCTGGTTTACTTGGATCTTTGTTGGTTGGCGTTGAATTTGCTAAGGTATTGTCTTATGTTTATGATAAACCTTTAATTAAAGTTAATCACTTAGTTGGTCATATATATGCAAGTAAAATTGATAATAAAATGGAATTTCCAGTACTTGCCTTGGTTATAAGTGGTGGTCATACTGAACTTATTAAAATGACTGGCGATTATGAATTTGAAAAATTGGGTGAAACAGAAGATGATGCTATTGGTGAAGCATTTGATAAAGTGGCAAGAGTTATTGGGTTGCCTTATCCTGGTGGACCAAATATTGAAAAATTAGCTCGTGAAGGTAAACCAACTTATAAACTTCCTAAACCTGTTTTAGATAATACTTATAATTTTAGTTATAGTGGTCTTAAAAGTAGTGTTATTAATTTAGTGAACAATGAACGTCAACGTGGTAATGAAATTAAAAAAGAAGATTTAGCTTGTTCTTTTCAAACAACTGCTGTTGAAGAATTAACAAGAAAATTAGAACTTGCCTTAAAAAATACAGGAATTAAAAATGTTATAATTGCTGGTGGTGTATCTGCTAATAAATATTTAAGAGGTCAAATTCAAGAATTATGTGATAAATATGATGCTAAATTAAATTTACCAGAATTTATTTATTGTACTGATAATGCAGCGATGATTGGAGCAGCTGCTTATCCATTATATTTAAAAGGTGAATTTGCTGATTTAGATTTAAATGCTAAGTCAACTTCATCAATTTGTTAGTGTTAGTGATATAGCTAACACTTTTTAAATGTTAAAATTTGACAAAAATTAATTTAATATATATAATGGTAACATAAGTTACCTTGATGAATAGGGGTGGTTTTATGCCAGCAAGTTTAACTATTACCAAAGAAAAAATTGTTAAAAAAGCCGTAGTTATAATTAATAAAAAAGGTTGGAGTGCAATTAATGCTAGGGATTTGGCCAAAGAATTAAAAATATCGACTAAACCTTTATATCGTCTTTATCAAAATATGGATGAAATAAAAAATGATATATATAAAGAAATATATAGACAATATGATGAATTTATTACTAGTAGAGTGGATAATAAAAAAGCCTTAGTAACATTATGTGTTGCATATGTTGAATTTGCTAAATATTATAAAAATTTGTTTAATAGTTTATTTTTATCAAATAACTTACATTGGCAAAGTATTGATGATGTTTTAAATGAAAAATGGAATCAAGGTGCTATTATTAATCTAGTTAATAAAGAAGGATTATCTTTTGATGAAGCCAAAGAATTATTTATGCATTTATGGCTTTATTCTCATGGTCTTGCTACTTTAATTTCAACAAATGAAATAGATATCGATGATAAAGAAATAATAGTTAGAATAGTTAAAATTTATAAAACATTAGAAAAATAGTTTAAATTAAATTTTAACTTTGTTATAATAATTATAGGTGGTGAGGTAAATGAAAAAATTTTTATTAAGTATTATAGCAACTCTTAGTATTTTGGTAATGATTCCAGTAACCTATGCAAAAAGTGATGTTACAGTTTATATGTTTACTAAAAATGGTTGTCCTGCTTGTGAATCCGCAAGAGAATATTTTGAAGGATTATTAGAAGAGGATAAAGATGCCTTTAAACTTGTTAATATTGAAGTATGGTGTGGTAATGATTATTCAGTAGATCAAAATAATCCAAGTTGGATTTTAGGAAGTGAAGATGCTTACACATTATTAATGGCTGTTGTTGATCATTATAAATTGGATGAAAGTCAATTAGGTACACCAATAATTGCTATTGGTGATTATGCTACTATTGGATTTCCTAATGATCCAAATGAGTTAAAAGATGCAATTAATAAGGCTAAAAAAAGTAAAAAAGAAATTGATAATGTTAAAAAATTAGCCGAAGATAATAAAATTGATTTAACAAGTGTTATTAAAAGTTTTGATGTTGAAAGTTGTGATAAATTACCAGAAAATAAAACAGCAGATGAAAGGGCAAGTAAATATAGCACTGCAATTATAATTGCATCAATAGTTATTTTGGTTAGTGGCTTTGCTGGTTTAGTAGTAATTGGTAATAAAAAATAAATTTAAATTGGAGGGATAAAAATGAAAAAAATATTATTAAGTATTTTAACAATTTTAACATTAGTTATTATGACTCCGGAGGTAAAAGCTAATGAAAAAGTAAAAGTTTATATGTTTACCAAAGATGGTTGTTCAGCTTGTGCCTCAGCTACTGATTATTTTAACAGCTTATCAAGTAGTGAATATGGTGATATGTTTGAATTAGTTGATTTAAAAATTTTTGATGGTAGCTGGAATTATAATAATGAAAATTCAGAAAATATAATGATTAAAACATTGGAACATTTTGATGAAAGTACTGCCCCAGAAGATATTGCTACACCTTTAATTGTAATTGGTGATTATCATACAATAGGTCTTTCCCAAGATACTAGTGCTGTTGAAGAAGCCATTAAATCAAATTATGAAAATGAAAATTCTGAGGATGTTGTAAAAAATATTGCTAAGGATAATAATATTGATTTAAATGAAGTTATGGGGATAGTTGAACCTGGTAAATATGATACCTTAATTATTATTGGCATATTTGTAGTAGTAATTGGTGGCTTTGCTGGTTTAGTAATTCTAGGTAGAAAGAAATAAGCATTGTGCTTATTTTTTTTGTATGAAATTATCATAATATTATTATTGAAAATCTATTAATTAATATATTATAATTATAAAAGAAAGAGGATATTAAGATGAAAGAAGAAAATAAAATAAAAAATACTATTAATGAATATATAAATATCTTTAAAAATAGAGATATGAAAGTAACAAGTAAAATGATTTTAGAATTATTATTTGATTTATTAATTGTTTTACTAATTAAAATACCTTTTGATTTAATAAAAAATATTGGTTATGATTTTATAAAAGTTTTATCTACAAATAATTTATATGATAAATTATGGAATTATGGTTTCTTAATTTTATATACAATAACGGCTATTTGTACTTTAATTATATTTCTTAGAAATTTTAAAAGTAAATACCAGGTTAATAAAATTAATAATATATAACATAAAATATAAATAGATTAGTAAGGAGAAAATAAAATGGTTAAAATGAAAAAAATTTGTTTAGTATTAAGTATAATTTTTTTAATACCTTTAAAAGTATTTGCGTATAAAACAGCTTATGTAGAAGAAAAAAATATTTCTTTACAAAATATTCCAAGTGAAATAAAAGATTTAGGATCGGCTGGTTCATCTTATTATCCTGAGAGAGCTAATTATTATGAATTTATTGATAGCAATAATAATTATAATGTTATTTATGAAATAAAAGATAATAAAACAAAATTAGGCTGGCTTACAACTGATTTAAATGGAGAAATATTAACTGAAAAAACTATAACTCGCTATTTAAATGATTTTGGAACAGCTCTATATTATAATAATTATCTATATGTTTTATATGGTGCAATTGATGATAAAACAGCAGATTCTAGTAGTTCTAACTATGCTTCAACTGCTACTATTGAAATAGTAAAATATAATAGTAGTGGTAGTGTAGTTAATACTGTATCTATTAAGGGTTATGATATGAGTCCTAATGTAAATAAAAATCATTTTACGGCAAATGATAAAGGCTATGGAACTAAAATTCCTTTTGATGCTGGTACCGCTGATATGGCAATTTCTAATAACATAATTGGTATTAATTTTGCTAGGGAAATGTATAATGGTCACCAAATGAGTTTTGCTATCTTTGCTGATGCTGATAACTTAGAAGTTTTAAATAAATCAAGTGATTTTAGTGGTTATGGCCTTAATTATAATCATTGGATATCTCACTCATTTGCTCAAAGAATTATTGGAACAACAGATAATGAATTTTTAATGGCAGACCAAGGAGATGGATATCCAAGAGCTTTGGTAATATCTAAAACTAGTGGTATTCAAAATCCCCTTACAGCTGGTTATAAAGAATTTGAAATTTTCCATTTTAGAGAAGCTAATGATTCAGAATATGGCTATAATCATACTTTTGCTAATTTAGGAAATATTATTGAACTTAGTGATGGCTATTTAGTAGTAGGAGCTAGTGAAAAAACTTTATCTATAAATTATGCCCCATCAGCAAGTGTTAATGAAGCAAGAAATATTTTTATTCAAAAATTAGATAAGAATTTTAATGGTAAAACTACTGAATCTATTCAAAAATTTAATGAAACACTTAGAAAAAGTGAAACAAGCCGAACTAGTGTAGCAAATAAAGGTGAATTTAATCTATCTTCTAAGGGAGTAACAGATTATGGGGTTAAATGGTTAACAGATTATAACAATAATGATAAAAGTATAATTAATGTAAGAGCAGTTAAAATAAATGATAATAAAATTGCTATTTTATGGGCTGAAAGAGGAATGAAAAATTATTCAGCTCCTCATGATAATGAATATTATTTTTCTGGTGACTATAAATATTATTATATGTTAATTGATGGTAGTGGTAATATAATTCAAAATCCATTAGAAATCGAAGCTATTTCTTTATCTTCTTTAATTAATTTTAATGTTAAAGATAATTGTATTTATTGGACCCAAGAAAATACAAATGGTCTTACTTTATATAAATTAGATACTTCTAAAACAGATGATTCTATTACTTTTGAAAGAGTTGGTGCTGAAACAGTTTATATAACTGATAATAAAGAAACTACTCATAAATTTAGTGTTAAGACTAATAAGAATATTGATTTAGAATGGCAAAGTAGTAATACTTATGTGGCAACGGTTGATAATGAAGGTAATGTTACAATTTTAAGAAGTGGTACATCAACTATTACAGTTAAAAATAAACGTTATAATGTTTCACTTGATTATAATTTAGATGTTAAATATAAAGTAGAAGAGATTGAACTAATACCTGATAGTGATATCGAATTAGTAGAGGGTAAAACAACTACTATAACTTATAGTGCTTTACCATATATTGCTTATGATCGGACAGTTGATTGGCAAAGTAGTAATGATGAAATATTTACCGTAAATAAGAAAGATGCTACTCACATTATAGTTACAGGTGTAAGTGGTGGAGATGCTAAATTAATTGGTACAACTAATGATGGTAGTAATGTAAAAGCAGAAATAAATGTTCATATTATAGGTAAAATGACATCTATTAGTTTTGAAGAAAGTAATATATATTTAAGAACTGGTGAACAATATAATTTAAAACCAATAATTGAACCTAAAACTGCTAATGAACCTATTAAATATTATTTAAGTAGTTATAATACTATGGGAATAACTATTTCAGAAGATGGTGTAATTAATGCTGGAAGTATGGGCCATGCTGAATATATGGTTAGAGGTAGATATTCAGGAGTTAGCACCTATATAAATATTTATTCTTATGATACGGTATTAGAAGATCATTCTATTCATTTTGATAATATAGGTGAGGGAACTACTTTAAAAGTAACAACGTATCCATATGATTATTATCCAACTTGGGAAAGTTCCAATAACAAAGTTGTAACTGTTGATTCATGGGGAAGAATTAAAGCAACAGGTAATGGCATGGCTATTATAAAAGTAACGGCATCAAATGGTTATAGTGATACTTGTACTGTTATTGTTGGTGATTATTTACCAGGAGATTTAAATCAAAATGGAGTTATCGATATGCCTGATGTTTATATTGCTTTAAAAATAGCTTTAAATCATATTGAACCAACTGATATTCAAACTCAAATTGGTGATATTAATGCCACAAGTAGCATTGATATGGCTGATACATATTATATATTAAAGACAGCTTTGAATATTGCTTAGTTAAAAAGAGAGTAATCTCTTTTTTATTTTCCATTTATAAAAAAAGTGTTACAATATAATTAATAAAGGAGATATACCATGAAAAAATTTTTTAATTGTTTTTTAATTGTAGTAGTAAGTTTATTTATAACAAATAATGTTGATGCAGCTAGTTTAGTTAAATATGATAAAAAAGTATCGGAAGTGTTAATGTCTAGTTCAGGAATTCATACAGGTCAACAAATTTATAATTTTCCAACAGCAACTTATGATTTTTTTGATGAAGATAATCTTTTTAATAGTGTTTATACTAGTAAGAAAAAAATTTATTGGACAAAATATGATGATAAAATGCAAGAAAAAGAGACAATAGTAATTGATAAATATTATTTACCTAATTTTTCTGAACGTGATAAATTTTTAGAAGATTTGGCTCCAACTTTTGGCAATGCAATATACTATAAAGGACATTTATTTGTTGTTTATGGCAGAGCTGCTAATGGAAGTAAAACAGAAAATTTAAATGATTTAGTTATGGCAGTAGTTAAATATGATAAAAATGGTCAAATAGTTGATAAATTAGAAATGGAAGCAAAATATTTAACAGATAATTTATATACTGCCAGTTCAGGTGCTACTTTTTTACCTTTTTTTGAAAATGGTAATTGTAGTTTAGCTATTAATAGTGATGATGTTTTAGCTATAATGTTTGGTCATCATCGTTTTGATGATCATCAATCTGTTGTATTAACTGCTGTTAATACTAATAACTTAGAATGGGTTAGTAATCCTGATGTTGGCTCATATGAAAATAGATTAAAATATTATACAATGTCAACTTATTTTAATAGTCATTCATTTGGTCAAAGAGTAGTTGCTACAAGTGATGGTGGTTTTATTACAGTTGATCAAGGAGATGCAACATACAGAGGAATAAACGTTAACAAATATTCTTTAAATTCAAATGGTGCATTAACTAGTAAACGTAAAATAATGGTTCATTTTAGAGAAGGTTTACCAGGAGATATAGGTGGTAATAATTATATTTTCTCAGTTCTTGGTAATATCATTGAACTTAATGATGGTTTTATGTATGTTGGAGCTATTGAGAATACTTTATCCCAAGATTTTGGTAATACTAATAATGAATCTAGAAATTTATTTATTCAAAAATACAGTAAAGATATGAATGATAAAACAATAGAGGCAGCTCAAATGCTTGAAGCACCACAAAGAGTTGTAACCGGAGAAAAACCTAGTGATCCATCAATTGGTAAGCTATATTTAAGAGGTAATGAAGTTGATTATGGTATGAAATTTTTAACTGATTTACAAAATAAAACATCTATAACAAATTTAAAAGCAATTAAAATAGAAAATGATGAAATAGTAATTTTGTTTGAAGAAAATGTTATGAAAGAATATTGGAGTGGTGGTACATATTATGGTTATAATGTTGATGAGTATGATAAAAAAGCTTATTATATGATAATTGATTCTGCTGGTAATATCGTTAAAGACAAAGAGGAAGTAAAGAATATTGATTTAACAACCGAAGAAATATATGCTTATAAAAATGGTCAAATATATTGGACAACTACTGATAATTACACTGCTACGGTAAACGTTTTGACTATTAAAGAGATTCCAATTACTGATGTTTCTTTTTCAACAAAAGATGTTTATATAAGTAAAAATTCAAAGGCTACTTTAAAAGTTAATATTAATCCTGAAAATACTAATATGGATAGAACTTTGCATTTTGAAAGTGATAATCCAAGTGTAGCTACTGTTAATGATGAGGGAGTGGTTACAGCAATTAGTAATGGTGAAGCTAAAATAACAGTTAAAACATCAAATGGCTTAACTGCTGAATGTACAATAACTGTAAGAGATTATTTAAAAGGTGATTTAAATAAAAATGATGTAATAGATATGCCTGATGTATATATTGCCTTAAAAATAGCTTTAAATCATATTAATCCAACTGATGAACAAATTCAAATTGGTGATATTAATAATACAGGTAGTGTAGATATGGCTGATACGTATTATATCCTAAAAACAGCATTAAATATTGGTTAAATAAAAGAGAGTAATCTCTTTTATTTTTGCATTTAATATTAAAAAGAAATATGTTACAATATGATTGAAATATAAAGGAAGGAATAGATATGAAAAAAATATTTAGTTTTATTTTATTAACCATATTTTTAAGTTTACCATTAAGCATTAAGGCTTTGAATTTAGGCACTGATGACTTATTGATATTTAAAAACTATACAATAAAAAAATCAACTACAATAAATGAAATAAATAATAAATTTGGTCAACCAAAAATAATTACTTCTACGGCTTTTGGTGGTCAAGCTTATTCTTATTATGATGATAATTATAGTTATTATTTGTTTTTAGAAACTGATCAAAATGGTACAATTAGAAGTTATGGTGCTATTGGTGGTAGTTTTAAAATGTCTATGTACGAAGAAGGAGATAATGTTAATAATAGTTATGGTTATATGACTGGTATTGATATTTCTGATTCTTTTTCTACACCGCCACATACTTATGGTGCAATTCAATATAATGTAACAAGAGATATAATGACAGCATATTGGAATACTTATGCTAATGATTCAAAGTATTTATATGATTTACAAGCTCATGGAATTGCAGCTACTAAGGTAATGAAGAGTATAAATGGTACAATTGACCGATTTACCCAAGATGTTATAAGTGAAGATTTATTTTATATTAATGAACAATTAAAAGATAGAAATTCCAATCTATATGATTATGCTAGTAAAGTAGGTAAAACTGCATTTTTCCACCATTTAGGAAGTAGTGGCAGTAATTTAGGTAATGCTTATGTTCCTAATCCTTTTCTTATGGCTTCCTATGCTTATAAAAATTCTGCCGCAAATGAATATAGTTATTTATTTGCTGATTTCAATGTGACTAGTGCTGCTAATGGCAAATTTTCTGAAACATGTTATTATATTAATCCTCAAATGTTTGATAAAAGAACAACAGTTGCTTTAACCTCTGATGAAGAGGCAAAATTAAAAAATGTTCAAGAGCAATATAAAATTTATTGTAGTATTGCTGATGAACAAGGTGGAGTTATAAGTGAAGCTAATTTATTTAGTGAAAAACCAAGCTATGAAAATTTGCCATTAGTAGCAGGCAAATATAATAAATTCTTTTTGGATTATGTTACTAGTTACTTAAATATGGCCAGAGTTGGTATAGGATTAAGACCATTAAGTTTAAACTTAGATATAGCAAAATCGGCTCAATATAAAGCTGTCTTATCTAGCTATAATACTGCTCATGGATTAGATGGCGGCCATGATGCAGATAAACCAGAAGGTTTAGATGATGAATTTTATGATATAGCAATGCAATATGCAGCAGAAAATCTTTACTATGGCAATCCATTAATTAGTGTTTCCACAGCATTAAATGATGGAGATGGTGAATCAGTTACATTAGGTCATAGATACAATTTACTTGATCCATATTATACTGAATGGGGAGTAGGTGGAGTTGGCTCAGGTATATCTTATAATTGGCAAAGTGCTCATAAATTTTCTGGTTATCAAATGGATGATACAGAACTTGTAGCATGGCCAAGTAATGGTATTTTTGTTACTAATATAATTTATCCTTCTATTGGTAATTGGTCAGCAAGATTTTATAAAAATTATCAAATAACTAGTGAAACAACTGTAACAGTAGAAAATTTAGTAACTAATAAGATTTATGAAATAAATAATAATACTACTAATAAAAATCGTATTTTAAGAATTACTAATTTTGGTCAAGAAAGTCAAGTAACATTTAGAGATGATAATATAACATATGAAAATGGTGATGTATTTAAAATAACTCTTCATAATGTTAAAAATCTTTCTACGGGTGAAAATCAAGATTATTCTTATAGAAGTGTATTTTATAGTACTAATGATTTTAATAAAAAATCTGTTGATGAAATAATAGTTGATAGAGAAGAAGTTATACTTGGTATAGGTGAATCTTATAAATTATCTGTTCAAACATCTCCTAGTGATGCTACAATTGAAGTATTAAATTTTGCATCTAGTAATGCTGGAATTGCTACTGTTAGACAAGATGGCTTAATAACTGCCAATAAAACAGGTATAGCTACAATAACTATAAAAAGTGCTATTGCTAGTAAAACTGTTACAGTTCGAGTAAAAGATGAAAATGATAATATTCCATATTATTTACCAGGTGATTTAAATCAAAATGACATTGTAGATATGCCTGATGTATATATTGCCTTAAAGATTGCTTTAAATCATATTGAACCAACTGATGAACAAAATCAAATAGGTGATATTAATAATACAGGTAATGTAGATATGGCCGATACATATTATATCTTAAAAATATCTCTAAATATTGCTTAAAAAAAGGTGGATAATGAAAAAAGTAATTTTATTTTTAGAAACATTATTAATTTTTATCCCAGTTATTATTAAAGCTGAAACATATAATGGCTGGGAATATGAGGATTTATATGATAAATCTGGTTTATATATTACAGGTTATAGTGGTACTGAGAAAAATGTTACCATTCCTAGTAAAATTAATGGCAAAGTCGTTAGTGCTATATCAATCTTTGCATTTGAAGGTACAGAAATAGAAACATTACATATTCCAGCTAGTATTATAAAAAGTAATGTAAATCCTTTTCAATATGCAAAAATGCTAAAAGAAATAACAGTAGATTCAGATAATAAGGATTATACTGCAATTGATGGAGTTATTTTTACGGCAGATAAAAAGACACTTATTGCATATCCAATTGCAAAAGAGGGTAGTGACTATATAGTTCCAGAAGGTACTGTTGAAATTGGTAAAAATGCTTTTTCAGATAATAAATATTTAAAAAATGTTACGATTCCTGGTAGTGTTGATTTAATAAATCCATTTGCATTTTCTGGTTGTAAGTCATTAGAAAAATTAATTATTAATGCTAATTTAATAGGAATGGGTAATTATGTAATTTCTCATAATCCTAAATTAAAAGAAGTTATTTTTAATGGTACAGCTAAATGGTTTAGTAATTATACTTTTTCGGATTTACCAGTTATAGAAAAAATTCAATTGCCTACTTATATGGAAGAATTAGATGAAAAATGGATTTATAACTGTAATCCTAATGTTAAATATGATATTCCTAGTATGTTAAAAGATATTGGTAATGGTCACTATTCATATGTAATAGATGTTCATCTTTTACTTAATAGTTATAATTATGATTTTGCCAAAAAAGTTTTGGAATTAATTAATATTGAACGTGCTAAAAATAATTTAGAACCATTAAAATTAGATTATGATTTAACTGAACAAGCAATGCTTCGAAGTGCAGAATTAACTGCTTACTTTGCTCATACTAGGCCAAATGGAGGAGATGCCTTAGATTTACCAAAAGTAAATGGTGAAAATATTGCTGCGGGTCAATATTCACCAGAAGAAGTAGTAGATACATGGATGAATTCGTCATCACATAAAAGCAATATTTTAAATGCTAATTTTAAATCTATTGGCATTGGTTGTGTTAAATATGGTACTTACTTTTGGACTCAATTATTTTCCACAGAAGATGCTACAAATGAAAATATAAAAAGTGGTGTTGTGCCAATTGATAATGTTGAAGTTTCTGTTAGAAAAAGCTTATTAGGTGAATTAATTGTTTATTTTGAACAACCAAAAACAGTAAAAATATTAGGGCTAAATGAAACAATTCAACCTTATTCTATTGGGTTTTTAAATGCTGGATGGGAAGGCCATTATGTAGATATATCACCATTGGATGTAGAAATATCAAGTTCAGATGAAAGAATTTTTACTGTTGATAAAAATGGTGTATTAACTGGTAATAATTTAGGTAGTGCCAAAGTACATTTTAAATTATTAAATTTAGAAAAAGATATTGATGTTAAAGTTGTAGAAACAATAAAAGTTCCTAAACAAATAATAATGAAGGTTGGCGATACTTATAAAATTCCTGTTACATATTATCCTGAATCAGCAAAAGATAAATATACAATTTATTGGGGATCAACAATTGATTATTTTTATGTTACTGATGATGGTGTAATTAAAGCAACAGATCCAGGTACAGCTGATATCTATGCCAATTTAAGCAATGGTTATACTACTAAAATTAATGTTATTGTCGTCGAAGATTATTTAAAAGGTGATTTAAATTCTAATATGCAAATAGATATGCCTGATGTATATATAGCCTTAAAGATAGCTTTAAATCATATTGAACCAACCGAATTGCAAACAGAAATTGGTGATATTAATGATACCGGTAGTATAGATATGGCCGATACATATTATATCTTAAAAACTGCATTAAATATTGCTTAAAAATTGTAAGAAAAAAGTCGTTTTTTGTAAACGATTTTTTTGGGTTTTAAAGCATAGTTTTTATTGACAATATACTTTTAAGAGGGGTATAATTTAGTTGTAAAAAAAGAGAGGATGACATATGAAATTTTTTAGAAGAATTAAAAGGAAAATTAATTCGAAATATGTTGCAATAACTGCAAGTATAATTGCTTGTATTTCGGTTGGTATTTTTGTATTGGCTGCCAAAGAAACAAAATTTTTAATTACAGTAGATAAGGATACCGCTACGAGGGGAGAACAAGTAACATTCACAGTCCAACTTGATAGTGAAGATATAGAATACAATTCAGTTGCCTTTGGGGTAGAATATGATTCAGACTCTTTGGAATTGGTAACTAATTTAAATGATGTTTCAACACCAAGTGGTTTTAATGTTTATCTTTGTGGTCTTGATAAAGATAATAGTAATATAATTTCTTGTGGTGGTACAAAAGTAGGTGGCTTTATTACTGGTTCAAAAGATTTAGTAACATTAACTTTTAAAGTAAAAGATAGTGCAATTGGTGATGTGCCTGTTAATTTTGTAAAAGCTGTTGTATCTGATGTTTCTAGTGGTAATGAAGTACCATTTAATTCTACAAATGAAAATGGAAAAGTTCATATTAATGTACCAGTAACTAATGTAACATTGGCAAATAGTGATGTTGAAATTGATTTAGGTAGTGATGTAAAAACTTCTCAAATAGTTTTAGATACAACACCTGCAATACATAATGATACAAGAGTTGTTAATTATAAAGATTATGATGATAATATAATTAGTGTATCTCCAACTGGTTTAATAACTGCTAAGAATACAGGAAATACTGATATAACAGTTGAAGCTTATGGCCAAACATTTACTGTTCATGTTAAAGTAGTAGCACATATTCAAGATATTAAATTAGATGAAACAGAAAAAACATTAAATTTAAATGATGCTGATCCATCATATACTTTTACAGCTACTCTTCTTCCAGAAGGTGTAAATATAACTGATGATCCAACAATTACTTGGGAAAGTAGTGAAAGTAATGTAGCTTCTGTTGAAGATGGAAAAGTTACTGCTAAAAATATAGGAACAACTACAATTACAGCAAAAACAACAAATGGTAAACAAGCTAGTGCAGTTGTTAAAGTTATAGCACCAGCTAAAAATGTTGAAATTAATGAAAGTGATTTCACATTAACTAAGAATAATGATAATAATACAAAACAATTAACATTAACAATTGATCCAGATCCAACAAGTGATACAATAACTTGGGAAGTAGACGATGATAGTGTTGTTAGATTATCATCAACAACTGATCGTACTATAACAGTTACTGCTGTTGGTGGTGGATATGCTACTATTACAGTTCATGTTGGTGAAAAAAGTGATACTGTAAAAGTAACCGTTGATGTTGCTGTTGAAAGAATTGAACTTGATGTTCAAGCTAGTGAAACGATTGAATTATATCCAACTCAAAAAAGAACAGTAACTGGTACAATATATCCAAGTGATGCAACAGTTAAAAAAATAAATTGGAGCATTGCTGAAAGTAATATTGCTACGGTTGATGCTGATGGTACAATTACAGCTGTAAATCCTGGTAATGCTACATTAATTGCTGAGGCCGGTGGTGTAAGAGTTACTCGTACAATTAAAGTTTTAGTACCTGTAAGTAGTTTTGTAGTTGATCAACCAAATGTTACATTAGATGCAAATACAAAACAAAGTATTAAAGTTAAAACAACAATTTTACCTGATAATACAGATGTAAGTAAAGATATTGATTGGAAGAGTAATAATACTTCTGTTGCAACTGTTGTTGCAGGTAGTAATGGTGAAGCTACTATTACTGCTGTTGCTCTTGGTGATACAGAAGTAATTGGTACTCTTGAAGATGGAAGTACTGTTACTGTAAATGTCCATGTAATTGCACCGATTACTGGTGTTACGCTTGATCAAAGTGAAATACATTTAACTGGTAAAAATTCAACTGCTAAACTTACAGCTACTATTAATCCAAATCCAACTAGTGATGATAAAACTTTAACTTGGGAAAGTAGTGCTAATGGAATTGTTAAAGTTGAAAATGGTGTTCTTACTGCTGTTGCTAAGGGACACGCTATAATTACTGTTAGAACCTCAAATGATAAAATAGCAACTTGTGATGTTTATGTAACTATTCCTGCTGAAAAAGTAGAAATAAATGAAGGTGAAACTCTAAGTATTGAAAAAGGAACAAGTAGTACGTTAACCGCTACTGTTACTCCAAGTATTGATGAAGTTAGTGATACATTAACTTGGAAGAGTAGTAATGATGACATTGTTTCAGTTAATCCAGATGGAACTATCTTAGCTAAGGCTGCTGGCAAAGCAACTATTACTGCTAAGGTTGGTAACGTTGAAGATACAATTGAAGTAGAAGTATTTGTTAAAATAAATAGTTTTGAATTAGAAAGCAATCGTGTTCTTGATATATTACGTGGTAGTACATCAACTGTTGTAACTACAATTGGTCCAGCTGATGCTACTGAGGATAAAACAATAACTTGGACAAGTGAAGATGAAAATATTGCTACTGTTTCCAAAGATGGCGTTATTAAAGGTGTTAATAAAGGTCATACAACTATTAAAGGTACTTTAAAGAATGGTATGTTTGTAGAAGTAGATGTTACTGTAAATATTATTCCAATAACTGATATGACTGCTGAAAATGACAAGTTAGAAATGTTAAAAGGAGATAAAGAACAATTAGAATTAGTAATTGAACCAGAAGAAACAACAGAAAAAGATATGATTAAATGGAAGAGTAGTGATGAAGATATTGCTAATGTTACAAATACTGGCTTAGTTACAGCTAAACGTGAAGGAAAAGTCACAATTACTGCTACATATGAAGATATAGAAGTTACTTTTGAAGTAAATGTTAAAGAAATTCATTTAGAAAGCATGAATGTTGTAATACCAAAAGATAGTTTAACTGTTGGTGAAGAATTACAATTACAAGTTGCTTTAAATCCAACAAATGTTACTGATGAATTAACATTTACCTATAAATCAAGTGATGAAAGTATTGCTACTGTAACAGATACTGGTTTAGTTAAAGGCTTAAAAAGTGGAAAAGTAACAATTACTGTTACAGCATCTAATGGTGTTACAGCTTTATATGATATAACTATTAATGAAGTAGTATCTCCAAAAACTGGTGATAATATCTTATATTATGTTAGTGCCTTATTAATAAGTACTAGTTTAATCGGAGCTATTATTATTAAAAAAAGAAAAACTAATTAATTAAAGGGGCTAAGTACTAGCCTCTTTTAAAATGAAAGGAAATTAAAATGAAAAAAGTTTTATTAAGTATAATTATATTTATGGTATTACCGGTTATTGTTTTGGCCGAAGATAAAATTGAATTATCTTTAAATAATGTAGATGTTACTAATGAAAAAGAAATAGAAGTTAATTTATCAATTAAAAATAATCCTGGTTTTGGTTATTTAGGATTAGAAGTTGAATTTGATCAAGAAAAATTAGAATATGTTTCATCAGAAATTATTGGTATGAAAAATTCTTTAATGAAAGGAGCAGATATTAATAAAAATGGTAATTTATCAGTATATGCTCTACAAATTTCTGATAAAAAGTTAATTAATGATAATGGAAAAATATTAACAATTAAATTTAAGTTGAAAGATGACTTTTATACAACTCTTATTAATTTAACTAATGTTAGTATTGGAAAAGATGAAAATAATCCATTTGAATATGATATAAAATCTAGTGAAGTAACAAAGCAATTAAAAGAAAATATTTCAAAAAATAGTTCTAAAAGCTTAGAAAAAGTTGTAGAAAAATATATTAAAGAAGAAGATATATCTTATGATGATATAGAATGGTCAAGTAGTAATGATAAAGTGGCCAAAGTCGATAAAGATGGTAATATAAAATTTAACAATAATGGTAAAACTACGATAACTGGAAAAATTGATGATAAAGTAGTATTTGAAAAAACATATACTGTTAAAAATAACTTTAATTATTTTATATTATTAATTCCTTTAATTATTATTTTAATTATTTTTATAATTATACATATAGTAAAAAATAAAAAAGTGTCAAATAAAGATAAGAAAACTATGAAAAATAAATAATAATTGTTAAAATGTATTTAAGGAGTATATATGAAAGAAAATAAAAAAGAAAATTATTTTGCAATGCAAGCAAAAATAAAAGCCTTAGGGCCAATTAAAGAAGTAGTGAATAATCCTGATATGATTAAAGCTATCATTGCATATGATGGTGATCGTCATTATTTATGTGCATTTATTGATGCAATTAATGGTGCTTTAAAAGATGGTACTATTACCGAAGAAGATTTACATTATTTCCAAAATGGTGAATTTATGGATGCAATAGTACATTTAAACCAAACAATAGCAGATGTTAATCCTCATGAATTACAAACTGCTGAAAGATTAGATAAAGTTAATTATGTATCTTTATTAGAAGATCCAAAAACCTTAGCTGTAAGTTATACTCATCCAGAAATAATTGCTGCTTTGTGTGGAGACTTAACTTGGGATGAAAATCCTGATGAATTAGTTTGGTGGTCAAAATCTGGAACATTTGCATCATTGCCTAGTAATGTTCAAATGGTCATCTTAAATGAATTATTAAAACGCGGCAAAGCAGATGTTGCTCAAAGCCTTGTATCACAAGCAACCTACGGTTTAGAGCCTTATAAAGAAGATAGTCAATTAAAAAGATAATATTGATTATCTTTTTAATACTTAAAAGTATATTTTTACAATGAATCTATTGACTTTCCATACGACTGAAATGTTAAACTTAAATTGGAAAGGAGAAATTGAAAGAAAGGATGTAGATTAAATGTATAAGATTGGTGAGTTTTCAAAGATAGTGGATATTCCTGTAAGAACTTTAAGATTTTATGATGAGTATGGGGTATTACAACCAAGTGAAATTGATGATTTTACCGGATATAGATATTATACTGATGAAAATATAGTAGAATGTGAACTAATAAAATTACTAAAATCAGTTGATTTTACATTAGAAGAAATTGTCTTATACAAAAATAACTTAAATAATGAAATACTGGATAAAAAACAACAAGAGATATTAGAACAAATCGAATTGTTAAAGAAAAAATTTAAAAGATTAACTATTATGAAAGAAGAATTTCAAAATGCAAAAATTAAAGGCAAAGTATATAAAAGAGTTGAAAATGAAAGTGAAGAAGAACGAGTTTTAAGGAGGAAATATGAAAGAAGAAATATTAAAAAAATTGCATGAACTTAAAAAAAATATAATTATCAGTGGTAATATATCAACAGGTAAAACTAAAAATATTGGATTACCAATAGTAGAAGAAATGATTAAATCTAATGAAAGTTTATTTATACTGGATTCTAAATCTGAATATTTAAATCAATATTATGATTTGTTAAAAGAAAAAAATTATAATATAGTTATACTTAATCACAGAGACTTAACTAGTAGTGAAGGATGGAATATTTTAGAATATCCATATAACTTATATAAAAATGGTCAAAAAGATAAATCTTTGAGTTATCTTGAACAAATTGGTAAAGAATTATTTTATGAAGGTAAATCAGTTGATCAATTTTGGTCACAATCAGCATCAGATTTGTTTACAGGTGTGGCATTAGGCTTATTCGAAGATGGTAAAGAGGAAGAAATAAATTTAAACAGTATTAATAATATGATAAATTGTATAACTGAAAAATGTGGCGTAGGTACATATCTTACAGAATATTTCAAAGCAAAAGATTCATCTAATATTGCTTATGTTTGTGCTTCTAGTACTGTATTTGCACCAACTGATACCAGAGGTAGTATTGCAGCAGTTGCTAAACAAAAATTAAGATTATTGGTTAGTAGAGAATTATTAAGTAAACAATTAAATAAAACAACATTTAGTTTTGATGATATTGTTAATAAGCCAACAGCAATATTCTTCATTTCTAAGGATGAATCGACATATCTTAATTTATTAGTATCTATATTTATTAGTCAATTGTATTCAATATTAATTGATAAAGGAAATAAAAATAAATTTAATTTTATATTAGATAACTTTGATACTATTACTAATGTTAATGATCTTATCTCAATGATGAGTTCAGGAATATCAAGAAATATTCAATTTATGATATTTACAAGATCAAAAAGAAATTTAGAAGAACAATATGGTAGTTATATAAATAATTTAGCTGATGAAATAAAAGTATCAGAAAAGGGTATAGAATTAATGATTAGTGGTGATAAGACTGAAATTGAAAATTTAAATGAAGAATTAAAATTAAAAGAACCTCAAATAGAATATCCTAAATTAAACATTTCTGATGTAAAAATATTTAATTTAAAGGAATATGTTAATAATAAGAAAAATTCTAGTTTTGAAAATTCTTATAATTCTGATAAATCTAATCTTGATGAATTAATTAAAGAGATTGATGCTAAACTTGAAAAAATAGATAAAGAAGAAAAAGAAGTAAGGGAAGCTACTGCAAAAAATGATATAAATGTTAAATCAAATTTAGAATAATTTAAATTTAAAAATTTGTATTGATGTTTAGTAGATAAAAAGATATTAAATGAGATGAGGTATGAAATATGGAAATAATTGTTCAAGGAAAAGGTGTGAAATATGTTTTGCCAGATGAAGTAGTAATGACAATATCATTTACAACAAAAGGTTATAGTTATGAAGAGGTATTAAATGTAGGTACTAAAAATGTTAAATGGTTTATAGATAATATTCTTATTCCTAATGGCTTTTTTAATGAAGATATTAAAACTAGAAATTATGTTATAAGAGAAGAAAATAAATTTAATAATATTACTAATAATTATGAACCTGATGGTTATTCATTTAATCAATATGCAATGATAAAATATGATTATGATATAGAGAAAATGGCAAAAATAATGGAAGAGATTTCCAAAATGGAAAATCCTCCAAAATGTCAAGTTAATTTTAGCATAAAGGATGAAAAAACATATAAAAGAGAAATATTAGCAGTTGCTTATAAAGATGCCGAAGAACAAGCAAAAGCAATTGCAGAAGCAGCTGGAAAAACATTAAAACAATGTGCCAAAGTTGATTTTAAACCATTTACAATAGAATATGTTTCTAACTCAGTATTAAATTCAGATGTAATGTATGATAAAGCTATGAATGTAGATGCTGTATCAATGATAGTTAACACATTTACACCAGAAGATGTAGAGTTATCAGAAATATTATATTGTTTATGGATTGCAGAATAAAAGTAATTGAATTAAAAAAAGTAAAAGGTAACATTTGTTATCTTTTTTATATATTTAAAAGAGTAATATTTATAAAATTGATAAATACAATATTGTTATGAAGAAATATTTTTCTGTATTTTTTATATTTTTTTTAAGTGTCTTAATTTTAGTATCTTTAAAAGTAGAAGCTCTTTTACCATTAACGGGTAAAACCATCTTAATAGATCCCGGTCATGGATTTCTTGATCCCGGCACTAGTTATGGTAAAATTTATGAAAAAGATATTAATTTAAATATTGGTTTATACTTACAAAATGAGCTTGGAAGTTTAGGTGCTAATGTAATTTTAACGAGAGATGGTGATTATGATTTAGCAAATCCCAAAGCTAGTGCCAGAAAAAGAAGTGATTTTAATAATCGAATTAAATTAATTAATGAAAGTGATGCAGATATGTATTTAAGCATCCATTTAAATTATTTAAGTGATTCTACTTATTATGGCCCCCAAGTTTTTTATAATAATGATAATAAAGAGTTAGCAGAAACAATTCAAAAAGTTATGAATAATAAATTACAAGGGAAAAGAGAGGTAAAGAAAATACCGAATGATACATATATGTATAGTAAATTAAAAATTCCCGGAGTTTTAATTGAATGTGGTTTTTTATCTAATGGCCAAGAACGAAATAAACTAATTACAAAAGATTATCAAAAAGAAGTAGCAAAGTCTATTGCAGAAGGAGTTCTGGAATATTTTTAAGCTCTAATAGTTTAATTAAATCTAAAAATTCTGTAAGATCTTTATTGTTATGTAATATTTCGTAAGCTAATTTATTTAATTTCTTAGCAGTATTGAAAGCTAAATAATATAATTCTTCCAAAGAATAAGTATAAATTTCTTTTTCATCTTTGGGATGATGCCATTCTAAATGTTCATTATTTAATAATTCCTTAGTAAATCCTTTATTATAAAAAGTTGTTTCACTAAATTTAACTTCATTAAAAGGAGTAAAGAAATCTATTATTTTATATAAATTAGATTTAATACCGTGAATATCTGTAATGAAATAACGATATATAAAATAACAATTATTATGAGATTTATTAAATATTTTACTAATATTATCTTCTTGATAAGTGTTTTTAAATACAACATCTATTTGTTTTAATAATTCCTTAGAAAATTTTAATTTAGGAATTAAGACTTTAAAAGTTTTATTTTGCCATTTAGTATGATTTTTATAATCATTAATATAAAAATCAATTAAAAATTCAATTTTAGCATGCGGTATTTTTAAATTATTAACTTGGTAATTAATATAGGGATGAAATATAGTATCTAGTGTTAAATGATTAATAAAACCATAAACCATACTAATAGTTGCATAATTATTTTGTAAATTATTATCTATAATATAATTAAATAGATTATTAAAAAATTTGTCTAAATATTTTTTATGAGCTTTAATAGCAAATTTTCGATAATAATTCCATTTTTTATAATTAAATATATAATAATATAAATTATCAAAGCCTTGATTAAACATATTATAGTATCTTATATCTTGATTAATAATATTTTGTTCAGATTTTGGAAGTGTTTTTAATTGAGCTTGACCAAATTCATAATGAAAATATAATGTTGGCATAATTATCACCTACTAAATTATATCAAATTTATAATATTTATGGTATAATTATCATTGTAGGTGAATAATATGGGGTCTAAAACATTTAAAAATTTAGATGAACAAATTGAACTATTAACCAAGAAAGGTCTTATAATTGATGATATTGATTATGCCAAAGAGATTCTTTTAAGAGAAAATTATTTTTTTCTTAGTGGTTATAGACACCTATTTTTGAGGGAAGATGGTAGTAGAAAATTTAAGACTAATACTAATTTTAGAGAAATTTATGGGTTATTTAATTTTGATCGTCAACTAAGAAATATTCTTTTTAAAAATATTTTGATTGTTGAAAATAACTTAAAAAGTATTTTGTCTTATGTTATGAGTAAAAATCATGGCTTTAAAGAACAACATTATTTGAATGCTGATAATTTAGTTAAAGATTATAGTAAATCACGGCAAATAAATGATTTAATTAGAAAAATGAAAAGACAAATTAACGTTAATGGTAAACAACATGCTGCAACTAGACACTATATAACTAATTATGGTTATATACCCTTATGGGTTGTTGTGAAGGTCTTATCATTTGGAATAGTTGGAGAACTATATTCTGTTTTACAAAAAGATGATCAACAAGAAATTGCTGATATTTACGGAGTAAATGTTCACAATATGGTTGATTATTTACCAATCATTGCTAATTATCGTAATCTTTGTGCTCATGAAGATTTATGCTTTAATAATCGTAATCATAAAAATATTGAACCAACAAAATATCATGATATGTTAAATATTCCTAAAAATGAAGATGATGTATATATTTATGGAATAAATGATTTATTTGCAATTATAATAATTATGAAGCAAATATTAAAAGAAGAAAATTTTAATTTAATGATGAATGAAATAAGTTATGAAATCGATATATTAGATGGTAAATTAGAAACTATTGAAATAAATCGAGTATTAGAAGAAATGGGATTTCCAATTAATTATAAAGAAATAGTGAGGATGAACTAATATGAAACAAAAATCAAGTCAAAGAGTAAAAATAGTAGTGTATACAGCTTTAGGAATATTATTTGGAGTGTTTTTAGCTTATGGCATTATATATAAATTTCCAACCTTATTTCATGAAACAATAACTAAAATCGAAAGAGATGTTACTGTAACTGATAAAGGAATTGCTGATGCCGTTGAAAAAGTATATAATTCCGTTGTAATTGTGACAACTTATAACAATGATACAGCTTATGCCTCAGGTAGTGGGTTTGTTTATAAAAAAGATGATAAAAACTTTTATATTATTACAAATCATCATGTAATTGCTGATGGTAATAATTTTAAAGTTACTTATTCAGATGGAGAAGTAGTAATAGCTGAACTTTTAGGAAGTAATGAATATGCTGATATTGCTGTTTTAAAAGTGCCAATAAAAAAAGAGATTGAGGAAGTATCAATTGGTAAAACCGAAAATTTAAGAGTTGGTGATACTACTTTTACAGTTGGGGCTCCACTTGATTATACATATTCATGGACGGTTACGAGAGGAATTATATCTGGCAAAGAAAGACTTGTTGAGGTAATGGTAGGTAATACTAATTATATTATGAATGTTTTACAAACGGATGCTGCTGTTAATAGTGGTAATTCAGGTGGTCCATTATGTGATTCAAATGGTGAAGTAATTGGTGTTATATCTGCTAAAATAAGTTCAACTGGAGTTGAAGGAATGGGATTTGCTATTCCGATTGAAGTTGGTGTTTCAGAAGCAGAACATATAATTAATGGTGAAAAAAGTGAGCAGCCATATCTAGGTGTAAAAATTATTGGAGTAGAAGATGCTTTACAACAATTTGAATATGCTAATTATTTAAGAAAATTAAATGTAACAACAGGTGTTTTAGTAGCCTATGTTGAATTAAAAACAGATGCTGATAAAGCCGGTCTTGAAAGAGGAGATATAATACTTAAATTTGATGATAAAGAAATTAGTAATGATGCCTATTTTAGATATGAATTATATAAACATAAAGTTGGTGATACCATTAAATTAACTATTTTACATGATGGTAAAGAAAAAGATGTTAAAATAAAATTAACAAATGAAACTAGTTAGGGGATTATATATGGAAAATAATAATGAAGTTAAATTATCAAAAAGAGTACTTGCCTATTTATTAGATGTTATTCTTATTTATGTTATAGTATCTCTTTTAACAAGTATAAGATTTATAAATCCGTATTATGAAAAATATATTAAATCTTATGAAAAATATGCTGATGTTGTCGAACAATATACTAAGGGTGATATTGACACGGATGAAATGATTAGTTTAAATAGTACTAATTTCTATAAAATATCTAAATATAGTGTTAGTTATAATATTGCTATAATTGTTGTTGTACTTGCATACTTTATATTGTTTCAAAAATTTAATAATGGTCAAACAATGGGTAAGCAAATAATGAAATTAAAAGTAGTATCAGTTGATAAAGATAAAGTTAGTATTTGGCAATATTTAGTTAGACTACTTCCTATGTATTTAATTTATATTGGTAGCATTTTACCATTAGCTATTAATTCAATGCTTTTATTATTTATTAAAAATAAAGATTATATGATGGCCACTGGTGTAGTAAGTTATTTATTCTTATTTATCTTTATAGTATCAGCTGTAATGGTTATGGTCAGAAAAGATAAACGAGGGCTTCATGAAATAATTTCTAAGACAAAAGTTATAAATGTTGAAAAATAGGGTTTATAATCCTATTTTTATTTTGAAAATAAAAATTTAAATGACATAATAAATATAAAAATTATTTTACTATTTATTTTAAGTTTACCAGAGCATTTTACGCATAATTTTCCACAAAATAAAAATGAAATCTTGACACTGGGGGGGGTATTATATAATTATCTTATAAAATAGGAAGGATTGTATAATATGGAAGTTAATAACAAAAAATAATTTACATAATATAACAAAATAGAATTAATAACATATACATAAATACGATAAATATGATAAAATAAAGAAGTAAGATATACATTAAACATAATATAAATAACCATAATAATAAAAGGAGTAAGAATTATGGAGAAAAATAGTAATCAAG
>CANQVV010000013.1 GCA_947627385.1 uncultured Bacilli bacterium | reverse complement strand
AAAGATATAAAAATAAGAGAATATAAATGTCCAAAATGTGGAATAGAAATAGAAAGAGATATAAATGCAAGTATAAATATAATGTATGAAGGAATAATAAGTTACTATAAAGAAAAGTATCAAAATTAAATAATAATAAAAAATTGATCAATAAACAAGTACGGCAGCGACTGTCGGAAATATGGTCTGTGGAGGAGTGAAATCCTAAGAAACAGAAAAGATAAGCCGTGAGGCTTATCAAAGCAATGAAAATAAATGTTAGTTTATTGAATTTGCTTTTGTTCTCTTATAAATTATTTTGACTTTTGATAAATTCTCGTAATATTTTAGTTAAAGCTCTTTTTTCAATTCTAGATACATAACTACGTGATATTCCTAATTTATCGGCAATTTCTTTTTGCGTTAAATCTTTTTCATTGTTAAGTCCATATCTTTTAATAATTATTTCTCTTTCACGATTATTTAATTTTTTCATATATTTATTTAAAAGAGCAATATTATCTTTAACTTGAATAGTATCTAAAATATCTTCACCCTTATCTTCAAGTAAGTCAACTAAATTAATTTCATTACCTTCTTTATCATAACCAATAGAGTCATTTAAAGAAACTGTATATTGATTTTTCTTATTGCTTCTGTAAAACATTAAAATTTCATTTTGAATACAGCGAGCAGCATAAGTAGTTATTTTTACTTTGGGTGTTTTTTTATAAGTATCAATACCTTTAATTAAACCAATAGTACCAATGGAAATTAAATCATCAGTATCGGTATTTTTACTATCAAATTTTTTAACAATGTGCGCTACTAATCTTAAATTATGTTCAATTAAAATACTTCGAGCTTCCATATCACCTTGGAGCATTAAATCAACATATTTATCTTCTTCCTCACTAGTAAGTGGTGGTGGAAAAACATTATTGCCATAAGAACCTGTAAAAAATAACATATTTTTAACAATACTAATTAAGTTTAAAAACATAAAACACTTCCTTAGTAAACTATATGTAAATTTACAAATATTTTATTAAAAAATTAATTAGTGCAAATGTTGGCTTTTTCAGATATAATAGAGTTAGGTGGTAGTAAATGAAAAAAGTAGTATTAGTTGATGGTAATAATCTTTTATTTCGTTCATATTTTGCAACAGCATATACTGGTACAATAATGCGTAATAGTAAAGGATTTCCAACCAATGCTTTATATGGTTTTGCTGGAATGATTAATAAAATAATTGCCGAAGAAAATCCTGAATATATGATGGTAGCGTTTGATATAGGTAAAAATTTTCGAAAAGAAAAGTATGATTTTTATAAAGAGGGCAGAAATGAAACTCCTGATGATTTAAAACTACAAATGCCTTATGCTAGGGAAATTCTTAAAGATATGGGAATTAAATATTTAGAAATGGCCCCATATGAAGCGGATGATATTATTGGTACCGTGGCTGGGATTGCTGAAAGTGATCCAGAATATTATTCTTTAATTGTATCTAGTGATAAAGATTTATTACAATTAATTAGTTTTGAAACAGAAATTAAATTATTAAAACAAAGTGGATTTATTCGTTATAATGAAGAATCTTTTAAAAAAGAATATGGTATTGATCCTATAAAAGTTATTGACTTAAAATCATTAATGGGTGATGCTTCGGATAATATTCCTGGGGTTAAAGGCATCGGTGAAAAAACTGCTTTAAAATTACTGCAAGAATATGGTTCTTTGGATGGAATTTATGAAAACATTGATAAAATAAAAGGTAAATTACAAGAAAAATTATTAAATGATAAAGAAAATGCTTATTTAAGTTATGAACTAGCTACTATATATAGAAAAGTACCTTTAAATGTTTCATTTGAAGAATTTAAATATAATGGTTCCGATGGAATTGCATTAAGAAAACTTTATGAAGAATTAGAATTCTTTTCTTTAATAAAAAATATCCCTGTAAAATTAGAAAAAAAAGAAAATAAATTTATTAAAATTAATAGCTTAGATGAAATAGTATTAGCTGATCCAGTGGCTTTTTATTTAGAAGTAAGTGACTTAAATTATCATAAAGGTCATGTTTTAGGAATGTCTTTAACTGATAAAAATAATACTTATTTTATTAAAGAAGATTTAGTTAAAGACGCTATTAAACTTTTAAATAATAAAAATATTTTAACTTATGATTTAAAAAAGAGTTTGGTTAAATTAGATGAAAATATTAAATGTAATTTTGATTTAATGGTAGCGTCTTATTTAATAGATTATCCTTCTAATGAAGATATTGCTTATTTAATGAATGAATTAAATGAACCAATTATGACATATGAAGCTTTCAAGAAAAATGATTTTACTGATTTAGAAAATATTATTACCCAAAAAAGTAAATTTATTTATGATTATAGTGAACAAATAAATAAACAAATGCAAAAAGAAAAACAAGAAGATATTTTTCAAAAAATTGAAATGCCTTTAATTTATGTTTTAGCTGATATGGAGAGAAGTGGCTTTAAATTTGAAGATAGCGCCTTATCAGAAATGCGTCAAGAAGTAATTCAAAAAATAGATAGTGTCACTAATGAAATTTATGATTTAAGTGGTACTAAGTTTAATGTTGCTAGTCCTAAACAACTTGGTATTGTTTTATTTGAAAAGATGAATATTGGTAAAAGTAAAAAAATAAATCGTGGTTATAAAACAGATATTAAAACATTACAAAAATATGTTGATAAACATCCAATTGTTCCCAAAGTTTTAGAATATCGTAATCTTTATAAATTATTAACTACTTATTTAGATGGTTTAAAAGATTTTGTTCTAAGTGATGGTAAAATTCATACTATATTTAATCAAACTTTAACTAGAACAGGAAGACTTTCATCAATGGAACCAAATTTACAAAATATTCCTGTACGGGAAGAATATGGTAAAAAAATTAGATTAGCATTTGTACCTACGAATGATTTAATTTTAAGTGCTGATTATTCCCAAATTGAACTCAGAATTTTAGCTCATATTTCTGATTGTCAAGAATTGATTGATGCTTTTGTTAATGATGAAGATATCCACACCAAAGTAGCGGCGGATATTCATGGCATAAAAGAAAGTGAAGTAACTAAGCAAATGCGAAGTATGGCCAAAGCTGTAATTTTTGGTATTGTTTATGGTATAAGTGGTTTTGGTTTAGGAGAAAATTTACATATATCCAGAGCCGAAGCCAATAAATTTATTGAAAAATATTATGAACTATATCCAGGCGTAAAAAATTATATGACTAATATTGTTAAAGAAGCTTATGAAACAGGGGAGGTAAAAACAATGTTTGGTCGAATTAGAAAAATTAAAGAATTAAAAGATCCTAATTATCATACCAGAACTATGGGAGAAAGAATGGCTCTTAATACACCAATTCAAGGAACAAGTGCAGATATAATGAAAATGGCTATGATTGAAGTATATAATAAAATTAAAGAAAATAATTTACAAAGTAAAATGATTTTACAAGTTCATGATGAAATAATTATTGATGCTAAAAAAGAAGAAATAGAAAAATTAAAAGTAATTATTAAAAATGCTATGGAAAATATTGTTACATTAAAAGTTCCTCTTAAAATTGAAATTAATATAGGTACTAATTGGTATGATGCTAAATAAAATTAATTATGGTATAATCATAATATAAAGTTGAAAAGAGGGATTATTATGGATATTTTTGTTCCAGATATATATGCCCAAAGTATATATACTATAAATTATAAAAAATTAAAAAAAAGAGGAATTAAATGTTTACTTTTTGATTTAAATAATACTTTGGCTAGTTATGATGATGACTATCCTAGTGATAAACTTCGGGAAAAAATGTTTGAATTAGAAAAAGATTTTAAAGTAATTATTGTGTCTAATAGTAATAAAAATCGTATTCGTCCTTTTAAAGAAAAACTTAATATTGATTCTTCTTTTTCTTCTAAAAAACCCTTGAAGAAAAAATACAAAAAAATATTAAATATGTATAATTTTAAAGATACCGAAGTAGCAATGATTGGGGATTGCCTTCTTACGGATATTTGGGGTGGTAATCGGATGAGTTTTACGACAATTTTAGTAAATGGGGTAAGTGATTCTGAACCTTTTCATATGCGATTTTTACGGATATTTGAAAGAAAAATAATTAAAAAATTAAATAAGAAAGGGATATTATTTAAAGGAAAATATTATGAATAAATGTTTAGGTTGTGGTATAACTTTACAAGATAAAGAACCAAATACTTTGGGATATACACCTAATTTAGATAATAAATATTGTCAACGTTGTTTTCAAACTATTCACTATAATAAGGAATTAAAAGTATCTAATCTAGCTAATCAACAAATTATAGCTAAAATTAATAAATTAAAATATCCAACGATATTTATAAGTGATTTAATTAGTTTGAATAGTAAAGTTATAAATATCTATAAAAGTATTAAAAATCCTAAAATATTAGTAATTAATAAATGTGATTTAATTCCTCAAAATTTAAAATTAGAACATTTAGCTATTAATATTAAAAATGTATTTAATATAGATGATGATATTTATTTTATCAGTGCAAAAAATAATATTAATTTAAATAACATATTAGATTTTATTGCTTATTATAAAAATGTTATTTTTAGTGGTGAAACATCATCTGGTAAATCAACTTTAATTAATAAACTATTTAAAACTAATTTAACTACTAGTAAATATGCCAATACTACTTTGGATTTTATAAAAATCAAAAAAGATAATTTATTAATTTATGATAGTCCGGGATTATTTATTAATTCCAAAAAAGATTTAACTAAAATTCAAGTATTAACTAAAAAATTAAGTAATGATTTTATCTTATCAATAGATGATTTAAAAATAAAAGGTAGTGGTAATATTACTTGTTTTTTAAATAATTTATGTAATGTTAAAAGTAAAAAAGAAGATTTAAATTTAAGTGAACATATTATTTTAGATAAAGATAGTGATATTGAGTTAGATAATGGTTTTATTATGGCTAAAAAGAATACTCAAATAATTACTAATCAAAAATTAAATATTAGAAATTCAATTATTAGAAATTATAAGGAAAGTGATTAAATATGGATAAAGAATTAAGTAGAGAAATTATATTAGAGCATTTTCAAAATCCTCTTAATAAAGAAGAGACAAATGATAAAGAATATAAACTGGTTAATAGTAAAAATCCTAATTGTATAGATAATTTAGATATTAAAATATTAATTGAAGATGATATGATTAAAGATATCAAATTTACAGGGGAAGCTTGTGCTATTTCTACTGCTTCAACATCAATTATGATAAAAAATTTAATAGGTATGCAAATAAATGATGTTAAAAAATATATTGATAATTTTTATCGGATGTGTGATGGCAAAGATTATGAAAAAGATTTATTAAAAGAAGGATTGGCATTTCAAGACATATATAAACAAAATAATCGTAAAAATTGTGCTCTTTTACCATATAAAGGAATTTTGAAAGCAATAGAAGATTATGAAAATAAATAAGCTTACAATTTTATTAATAATAATTATTGTTATATTACTAGGATATATTGCTTATGATAAATTATATATTCCTAGCAAAAATAAAAAAGTTATACAAGAGGATTATGTAGAAGTATTAGATACAATTAATTTAGAATATGCAAGTATTTATTTAACTAGTGATGGTCTTAGTTATATTAGTCCTATAAGTTCAGAAGAAATAGAAAAATTAAAAGTTAATAATAACTTAAAGGATCGTTTAAATAATTTATATATAAGAGCGTTATACTATGACATTTTTATTAATAATTATAAATTAAAAGGTTATAGAGTTAAATTAGATGATAAAATAAATAAAATAGTAAAAATAGTAACTGATACAAATACTTATGTAATCTTTTTAAAAGATAATAATACGATTGGAGTATTTGATTATTTAGAATATTATGATTTATTAAATACTAAGGTAGAAGATAATTATCAAAATATTAAAGATGTAAAAGATATAAAAAATAATAAAATAATTTATTTAGATGGTAGTAGTGAAACAATAAATTGGGGAATGTAAAATTAAAGTAAATAATATTTACAACTAAATTTTTTGTGTTAAGATTAATATGTAAGGAGATATGAAATATATGCCTGATGATAAGGTATTGAGTAAAATAAATACAATTGATAAAATAAATTCCTCTTTAAGAGATATAATTTTAAAATTATATGGTAAAGCTACAAGTGAGGGATTAGATGAAGATACAATGGCTTTTTTTATCTATATAGCTGAATTGCTTGAAAATTTACGTGTGGATTTAAAAGATATTAATATTGAAATGATTAAAGATCTTATTCCTTCAACAAAAGAAAGATCAAGATATTTATGTCAAACTTTAAGTGAGAAAGATGAAATGCTAAAATCCCAAGAAAGATTACGTCTTGAAACTATTAAACGTTTACAAGAAAAAGATGCAATAATACCAACAAGACATTAGAAATTCTAATGTTTTTTTAGGCATAAAAAAAACTTCATAATTGAAGTTATTTTAATTTTTTTGCTTCTCTTGCACTAATTATTACTTTTTTACCATTTATTGTTTTCTTTTGTAAATTAGGTTTTTGTTTTGTTTTTGTAGCATTTAAAGCATGACTTCTTAAATTACCTGTTAAAGGTTTTTTATTTGTAATTTTTTTGGCCATAATATGCCTCCTTTGTCTTTAAAAACTTTATCATATAATAAAAGATATGTCAAATATTTTTAATTGATGTTATAATGATTATAGGAGGGTTTATATGTATACACCACTTAAAGTTACAACTGATTATAGTCTTCTAAAAAGTTTAATTAAAATAAAAGATTTAGTTAATTTTTGTGTTAATAATAAGATAAATAGTTGTGCTATTTGTGATACAAATTTATTTGGTGTTATTGAATTTTATAAAACTTGTAAACAAAACAACATAAAACCTATAATTGCCCTGGAAATAATTATAAATGATTATAATATTTATTTATATGCAGAAAACTATAATGGTTATAAAAATTTACTTCAAATTAATAATATTATTAATGAAAGAAATATTAGTATTTTAGAACTTAAAAATTATAGTAATGATATTTTATTAATAATACCTTTTAAAAGTATTAAAATTGCTAATGATTTAAATTTTTTTCAACATATTTATTTTGGTTATGAAAATAGTGATGAACTAAAAAATTTACTTGTTAAAAGTAATAATGTAGTTTATGTAAATGATATTAAAGCCTTTAAATTAACTGATTTAGAATATTTAAAATATTTAGATATAATAGCCGGAAGAATAGATGAAAAGTATTTAAATAATTATTTTAATTATGATAAATTAACTAAATTTGATTTAGAAAAGATAGATGAAGTAGTAAAATTACTTAATGTTGAAATACCTTTTGGTAAAAGATATATTCCCAAATATAAAGAAGATATTGATTCATATCAATTTTTAACTAATTTAGCTATTAAAGGCTTAAAAAAAAGATTAAATAAAGAAGTACCACCAGAATATATAAAAAGATTAAAATATGAATTATCAGTAATTAATAAAATGGGTTTTGTTGATTATTTTTTAATAGTATATGATTATGTTTTATATGCAAAAAAACATGATATTTTAGTAGGTCCTGGTCGGGGTAGTGCCGCTGGTTCTTTGGTTAGTTATGTCATTGGTATTACTGATATTGATCCTTTAAAATATAATTTATTATTTGAACGGTTTTTAAATTATGAGCGTGTTACAATGCCGGATATTGATATTGACTTTGATAATACTAAAAGAGATGAAGTTATAGCATATGTTAAAGAAAAGTATGGTGCTGAAAATGTTTCTGGTGGAATAACTTTTGCTACTTTTAAAACAAAATTAGTATTAAGAGAAGTTAGTAAAATATTTAAAATAGAAGAGATTTTATTAAATAAATTTTTAAAAGTTATTGATCGTGATTTAAGTCTTAAAGATAATTTAAAAATAAAAAATGTAGTGGCATATTTAAATAGTTATCCAGATTTAAAAAAAGTATATCAAGTAGCAATGAATTTAGAAGGATTAAAGAAAAATATTAGTACACATGCGGCGGGTATTGTAATTGGTGATCGGCCTCTTTATGAAATAATTCCAATGTATAAAAATGAGGATGTTTATTTAACTGGTGTTACTATGGAATATTTAGAAGATTTAGGACTTTTGAAAATGGATTTTTTAGCCCTTAAAAATTTAAGTACTATTAGTAATATATTAAAAAATATTCCTAATTTAAAATTAAGTGATATACCTCTTGATGATCCCAAAGTATATGATTTATTTTGTGCTGCTAATACTGATGGTATATTTCAATTTGAAACTAATGCCTTTAAAAGTATGTTAACTAAATATAAACCTCATAATTTTAATGAATTAGTAGCGTCGATTGCTTTGGTAAGACCTGGTCCATCCCAAGAATTAGAAACCTATATTAAAAGAAAAGAAGGACAAGAAAGTGTTAAATATTATCATGAATCTTTAAAAGATATTTTAATAGATAGTTATGGTGTTATAGTTTATCAAGAACAAGTTATAAGTATTTTAGTTAAAATGGCTTCTTTTTCTTATGCTGAGGCAGATAATATTAGAAGAGCTATGGCTAAGAAAAAAAGTGATATTTTATTAAGTGTTAAAGATGATTTTATTCTAAGAAGTGTTAAAAATGGTTATAGTAGAGAAATTGCTGAAAATATTTATAATCATATTTTAAAATTTGCCTCTTATGGTTTTAATAAAGCTCATTCTGTTTCCTATGCCATTATTTCTTATCAAATGGCTTATTTAAAAGTACATTATCATTCGTTATTTATTTTTGAACTTTTAGATAGTGATAATCATGACACTTATAAATTAAGATTATATTTAAATGAATTAAAAAATGATAATTTAAAAATAAATAATGTTGATATTAATTTTTCACAAAATAAATTTGTTTTAAAAAATAATATAGTTTATTTACCATTTAATTTAATTAAAAATTTTAAAACCGATATAATTAATTATTTAATTGAAGAAAGAAATAAAAATGGTTACTTTACAGATATTTATGATTTTTTCAAAAGAACAGTTAATAAATTAACTACAAATGATTATTTATTGTTAATTAAAGCGGGGGCTTTAAATTATTTAAATATTAATAATAAAACATTAATCAATAATTTAGAGGCTTTTATTAATTATGGTAAATTATATGCAGATTTAGGTGAATATGCTTTAATGCCCGAAATAAAAAAAGAAGATGAATATAGTGATGATATTATAAGAGAAAATGAAATTAATAGTTATGGTTTTTATATTACTAATCATCCCACTAGTAAATATATAAATAAAGATATTATGAAGATTATTAATATTAAAGAAAATGTTTTTAAAAATGTTATTTGTTATGTAATGGTAGAAAATGTTAAGAAAATAAAAACTAAAAAAGGTGAAGAAATGGCTTTTTTAAGTGGTAGTGATGAAACTGGTTTAGCTGATTTTACAATGTTTCCCGATGTTTATAAAAAATATAAAAATATAGTTAAAAATGATATTGTCAAGATTAGAGGAAAAGTTTCGAAAAGATATGATAAATATAGTATAATAATAAATGAAATGAGTAAGGAGTAACAGCATGGAAGAAGTAAAAAGATTTTTAAAAAGTATTGAAATGGATTATACAGAGGAATTTACTGATGTTGAAATTGCCAAAGTAATTTATAATAAAGAAACTAAAATATATAGTGTTATTTTAAAGTGCCCTCATGTTTTAGATTTTGATTTCATAACTAATTTATTTAATCATGCTCATAAAGGTATCAATGGTAAAGATAAATGTTATATTATTTTAGAATATAATACAATTAATGATGAAGATATTAAAAATTATATGCTAACTATTTTAAGAAATATTGTTTTTGAACATCCATCTTTATCAGGTATTGAAGATAGTTTTCAAAATATTGAAAATAATATGATATATTTAACAGTATCTTCCAAAGCTATGGAAAATAGTTTAAAAGAAAAAGTAACTTATATAACTAAAACTTTACAAGATTATGGTTTAGGTAATTTTAAAGTAAATATAAGTATTGACGAAAATAAAAATGCTTCTTTAAAAGAAGAAATTGCTAAAAGTAAAGAAATAGTTATTGAAAAAAAGACTGATAGCCCTATTATTTTAGGATTTCATAAAGATGGTGAAGTTACTGAAATTAGAAATATTGCCGGGGAAATGAAAGGCATTATTGTTGAAGGTTATGTTTTTGGCATAGAAGCTAGTGAAAGAAAAGGTCAAAAAGGGACTGCTTATATAATTAAAATAAAATTAAGTGATAATACTGATAGTTTTTTAATAAAAATTGTGCGTTTTAAAGAAGAAGAATATAACAAAATTGTTAAAGGCATAAAAAATAATAATTGGTATCGTATAAGTGGTAATGTTAAAATGGATAACTATGAAAGACAAATGTTAATCGAAGCTAATAGTATTGAGAAGATTGCTAATAAAGATGATTTAATAACTGATGATGCCGAAGAAAAAAGAGTAGAGTTACATGCTCATACAATGATGAGTGCTATGGATGGTGTTATTGATGCTAAAAAATTAGTAAGTTATGCTAAAAAATTAGGTCATAAAGCCGTAGCAGTAACTGATCATAACTGTTTACAAGCATTTCCTGATCTTTATCATGCTGTTTGTGATATCAATAGTCAAGTAGAAAAAGAAGAAGATAAGTTTAAAGTTTTATATGGTTCGGAAATGAGTATTGTCAATAATGAAGTAAACTTAATTTATAATTTAAAAGATTATGATTTACTAAATGATGAATTTGTTGTTTTTGATACAGAAACAACTGGTTTTACTCCTTTTAAAGATCAAATGATTGAAATTGGTGCGGTTAAAATTAAAAATGGTGTAGTTAGTGAACATTTTGATGAGCTTATTAATCCTTATCGTAAATTACCTGAAAAAATTGTGGAATTAACTAATATTACTGATGAAATGTTAGTATCTTGTGATAATGAAGAAAATGTTACAAAGAGATTTTTAGATTTTGTCGGTGATTTACCACTTGTAGCTCATAATGCTGGTTTTGATATAGGTTTTATTAGTGCAGCAATGAATAAATATAATTTAGGTGAATTTAAAAGTACGGTAATAGATACAATGAGTATGGCTAGAATGCTTTATCCCGAGTGGAAAAATCATAAGTTATCAACACTTGTTAAAAATCTAGAAGTACCATGGGATGAAGATCAACACCATCGTGGAGATTATGATAGTGAAGGAACAGCAATTGCTTTTTATAAAATGGCTAAGGTTTTATCTAATCGTAATATTGAGACAACAACTAAATTAAATAATTCGGTTAGTAAAGAAGATTTATTAAAATTTTCTCGTCCTTTTCATATGTCAGTTTTAGTAAAAAATAAAGTTGGTCTTAAAAACTTATTTAAAATTATTAGTTATGCTAATACTAAATATCTATTCAAAGGTGATCAAGTAAAATTGCCAAGAGATGAATTAAATAAACATCGCGAAGGTTTAATTTTTGGTAGTGGCTGTGTTAATGGTGAAATTTTTGAAGCAGCTTTCACCAAAGAAGATGAAGAACTGGCAAAAATGATGCAATATTATGATTATATTGAGGTACAACCACCAGAAGTATATTCATTTCTTTGTGATATGGAATCAAGTCCTATTAGTTCCTTAGCCGATATTTATACGCATATTAAAAAAATAGTTCGCGTTGCCGAAGAGGCAGGGGTAATGGTTTGTGCAACTAGTGATGCTCATCATTTAACTAGAAAAGATAAAATATATCGTGAAATTATTGTTAATCAACGTTTCAATGGTAAATTACATCCTTTAAATAAAAGAGGAGTAACTGTTCCTGATATGCATTTTTATACTACTAATGAAATGATGGAAGCATTTTCCTTTTTAGGTGAAGAAAAAGCCAAAGAAATAGTTGTTACTAATCCAAATAAAGTGGCTGATATGTGTGAAATTGTCGAAGTTATCATTGAAACTGGTGGCGTTCCTTTTTCACCAAAAATTGAAAATTCAGCCCAAATAGTGGAAGATATGGTTTATACCAAAGCTAAGGATTGGTATGGTGATCCTTTGCCAGAAAATATTCAAGATCGAATTGAACAAGAATTAAAAGGTATCATTGGTGGGGGGTTTGATGTTATTTATTTAATTGCCCAAAAACTAGTTAAAAAGAGTAATGATGATGGCTTTTTAGTTGGATCTCGGGGTTCAGTTGGTTCATCTTTTGTAGCTACTATGATGGGAATAACTGAGGTAAATCCACTTCCATCACATTATCGTTGTCCAAAATGTAAACATTCTATTTTTAAAGATGAAGATGGTGAAGATTTAGTTAAGAAATATAGTATTGGTTTTGATTTACCGGATAAATTATGTCCAAAATGTGGTGAAAAAATGCTTAAAGATGGTGAAGATATGCCATTTGCTACATTCCTTGGTTTTAATGCTGATAAAGTACCTGATATTGACTTAAACTTTTCAGATTTAAATCAAGCCGCTGCCCATGAATATACCAAAGTTTTATTTGGTGAAGATAATGTTTATCGAGCTGGAACTATTGGTACAGTTGCTGAAAAAACTGCTTATGGTTTTGTTAGAGGTTATTGTGAAGATAAAAATATTATTATGCGGAATATCGAAATTGAAAGACTTGCTCTTGGTTGCGTTGGTGTAAAAAGAACTACCGGTCAACATCCAGGTGGTATTGTTGTTATTCCCGGCTATATGGATGTTTTTGATTTTACTCCCTATCAATATCCGGCTGAGGATGTTGATGCAGCTTGGCGAACTACTCATTTTGATTATCATGCTATTGATCAAGATGTCTTAAAATTAGATATTTTAGGTCATACTGATCCAACCCAACTTAGAATGTTACAAGATTTAACAGGCATTGATGTTAAAACAGTTCCATTTGATGATAAAGATACAATGAGTTTATTTTTATCACCAGACATTTTAGGTGTAACCAAAGAGCAAATAATGAATGATACAGGAACTCTTGGCGTTCCCGAATTTGGCACTAATTTTACAATTGGTATGCTTAAAGATACCAAACCAACTACCTTTGCTGAACTAATTAAATTATCTGGTTTATCTCATGGTACTGATGTTTGGCTTGGTAATGCCCAAGAATTAATTAGACAAGGTGTAGTTCCTTTTAAAGAAGTAATCGGATGTCGTGATGACATTATGGTTTATTTAATTCAAGCCGGTATGGAACCATTAAAAGCTTTTAAAATTATGGAATTTGTTAGAAAAGGTAAAGCTTCCAAAGATCCAGAAGGCTGGGTTAAACATAAAGAAACAATGAAAGAAGCTGGTATTCCTGATTGGTATATTGATTCTTGTGGCAAAATTAAATATATGTTCCCAAAGGCTCATGCAGCGGCTTATGTTATGAGTGCTTTTCGAATAGCGTACTTTAAAGTTCATTATCCAGCTGAGTATTATGCTTCTTATTTTTCTACTCGTTTTGATGATTTTGAAATTGAAACAATGATTAAAGGCTATGATGCTATTAAACTGCGAATTAATGATATAATTAGTAAGGGAAATGAAGCTAGTAGTAAAGAAAAGTCTTTACTTGAAACTTTAAAATTAGCCTTAGAAGCAACAGCCAGAGGTTTTAAATTTGGTAATATTGATATTAAAAAAAGTCTAGCTAAAAATTATGTTATTGCTGATGATAAGAAAACTTTAATTTCCCCATTTAGAACCCTTGATGGTTTAGGTGATGCTGTTGCTAATCAAATAGTAGAAGAACGTAATAAAAAAGAATTTTATTGTGTTGAAGATTTCCAAGAAAGGGGTAAAGTAAATGCTTCTACTATGGATAAATTAAGAGAGTTAGATGTATTTAAAGATTTACCAGAATCAGCTCAATTAAGTTTATTTTAAGATAATAGGATTTCTATTATCTTTTTAAGTTGACAAATTAAATAAAAAATATCTTTAAATTTATATAGTAATATTATATAATGTAAATGTAAAATAAAGGTTTAAGTAGTTTAATAAATATTTAGGTAGGAATAATAAAAAAGGTGTAGAAGTTTATGAATTTAATAAAAAAAGTATTTTCTAAATTTAAAAATAAGAAATTTTATATTTCAACGTTAGTAATATTTTCTGTATTATTAATTACATTTTTTGTAACAAGAACAAAAGCTGTTACCCCAGCAAATCCAGCTTTTGATGATTATAATTTTTATAAGTGTGTTGTTTATGCTTATAATAAAACGAACAATAGTCAAGAATCTTATAATACAAATTTAAACGATAGTCAATTACAAACTATAACAAAACTTAATTGTATGAAGAGACAAGATACTGAAAAGATACAATCAGTAAAAGGACTGGAAAAATTAATAAATATTGAATTTTTAAATTTAAATGGTAATGAAATTAGTGATATTGATATAGCAAAAAATAATAAAATTAAATATCTTTATTTATCAAATAATGATTTGAATAACATAAATGTATCTCAAAATATAAATTTATTAGAATTAAATTTATCTTCTAACAATTTAAATGAAATAGACATATCTCAAAATATAAATTTATTAGAATTAAATTTATCTTCTAACAATTTAAATGAAATAAATTTGGAAAATAATATTGAATTAACTCGTTTATATGTGGTATCTAATAATTTGAATGCCATTAATTTATCTAACAATAGTAAATTAGTTGAATTACAATTGTCACGTAATAAATTGAATGAAATAGATTTACAACAAAATATAAATTTAAAAAATTTATTTTTACGGCATAATAATATTGAAACTATTGATTTACGAAATAATTCCAATTTAGAAGTGTTATGTTTAGATGATAATAAATTAAATTTATTAAATATAAGTAATAATAAAAATTTGTTACATTTAAGGTTGTCTGTTAATAATATAAAAACAATAGATTTACATAATAATAGTAATTTAGAGTATCTGGATCTTTCATCTAATGAATTGCAAAATCTTGATTTAACTTCAAATAAAAATTTAAAATCTCTTGAAGTAGGAGGTACTACTAGCATAGAAAGAAATCAGCTATTGTCATTAAATTTGAGTAATAATACATCTTTATTGAAAACTGGTCACTTTGTGGACAGAGAAAGAGGGCTATGTGATTTTTTGAGTAATGAATCAAGTGGTTGTGGAGGATTTATTTATGAAATGCACGAGATGGTTTCTGAAAGAAATTTTAACTTAATGGGAGAAAATAATGTATATAAATTAAATTTAAAAGAATATGATAGCAATTTAGATCCAAGTAAAGTAGAATTTACACCAATTGATGGAGTAACATATGATAGTCAAACCGGTATATTTACATTAACAAAAAAAATAGCAACAATTAATTATGTATATAAGACTGGTGCACCTAGTCAATTGGAAGAATTAGTAGATTTGTCAGTAGAATTAGCTTTAAATTATCCACCAAAAATAAAAACGTTTTATGTTGGTGGAAATAGTAATCCAAAATATGCTACTAGTACCGCATCAAGTATATATTTAGATTGGGATGATACTGATGTAACTCAATATTGTATAAGCTCGACAAATAGTAGTAGTGGCTGTTCTTGGAAATCAACAAGTGGAAATAGTGTAACAGCAGATTATAAATTAACAACTAATGATGGTACAAAAACATTATATGCATTCTTAAAAAATACTGATAATGTAATATCTGAGGAAAAAAGTGATGAAATTATCTTAGATACAACAGCACCAACAATAGATACATTTTATGTGGGTGGTCAAACTAATCCCGAATATGCAACAAGTACAACATCAAGCATTTATTTGACTTGGAATGATGATGATGTAAAGCAATATTGCGTAACAACAACAAATAATAATGTAGGTTGTCATTGGACTACAACAAATGGAAATAGTGTAAGTGAAACATATACTTTAACGGGAAGTAATGGAACAAAAAGAGTGTATGCCTATATAAAAGATGAGGCAGGACATATATCAGCAGTAAAAGAAGATAGTATAATATTAGATACAATAAAACCAACAATAGATAAATTTTATGTTGGAGGAAGTAGTAATCCAGAATATGTAACAGATGCAAATACAACAATATATCTAACCTGGAATGATGAAGATGTAGTAAGTTATTGTGTAAATACAAGTAATAGCACTAGTGGCTGTAATTGGCAAAATACAAGTAATAAAAGTATTACTGCTAGTTATACATTAACCGGAAGTAATGGAACTAAGACATTGTATGCCTATATAAAAGATAGAGCCGGCAATATATCATCGGTAAAAGAAGATGGTATAGTATTAGATTCAACAAAACCAATAATAGAAACATTCTATATAGGAGGAAGTAGTAATCCTGAATATGCAACAGATACAAATAGTACAGTATATCTAACATGGCAAGATAATGATGTAACAGATTATTGTATAAGTACAACTAATAGTAGTAATAATTGTGAATGGCTAAAAACAAGTGGAAAAAATGTTAATGCTGAATATATATTACAAGGCAAAAATGGAGAAATAACATTATATGCCTTTATAAAAGATAGTGCTGGATTAATATCTAACTCTAAGATGGATAAAATAACATTAAGTACAACTAAACCATTAATAGAGACATTTTATATAGGTGGAAATAACAATCCAAAATATGCCACGAGTACAAGTAGTAGTGTATATTTAAAATGGTCAGAAGAAAATATAACAGATTATTGTATAAGTGCAACTAATAGTAGTGATGATTGTGATTGGAAAAATGTAAGTGAAAAAAGTATAAATGCAAGTTATACCTTAGCAAATGGTGATGGAACCAAAAGATTATATGCTTATATAAAAAATGCCGCAGGATTAATATCCAATGTAGCAAGTGATAATATAATATTAGATACTACTAAACCAACAATAGATAAATTTTATATCGGAGGAAATAACAATCCAAAATATATAAATAGTAAAGATACAAATATTTATGCAACATGGCAAGATAATGATGTAGTAAGTTATTGTCTAAGTGAAGAAAATAGTTCAGAAAATTGTAAGTGGGAGAATTTAAGTGGTAAAGTACTTAATACTACATATAGTTTAACAAGTGAAAATGGAGAAAAGAAATTATATTTGTATATCAAAGATGAAGCAGAACATACATCAGAAGTAAAAGAAGATAGTGTAATATTAGATACTAAAATACCAGTAATAAAAGAATTTTATATAGCCGATAAAGGTGTAACAAAGATAACAGATAATAAAACAAAAATAACAATAATACATGAAGAAGAAGATGTAGAAAGTTATTGTATAAGTGAAACAAATAGTTATTTATTATGTAATTGGATAAAAAGTAAAGATAAAAAAATAGAAGCAGAATATACATTACCAATAGGAAATGGATCAAAAACACTATATGCTTTTATAAAAGATGAAGCTGGTAATATATCATTATTAAAACTAGCAAAAATAGAATTAGAAATGCCATTAACAAATTTAAATAATCCAAATGAAAATAATGTAGATACACCACTTAATTCTAGTCCCCAAACAGGTGCAATAACAATAGGAGTAATTACGATAGTAGGAATGTTAATAGGATTAACTTACTACATAATATTAAAAAGAAGAAATAAAATATATAAATTATAATTTTTAAGGAGTAAAAAATACTCCTTTTTATATTTAATTTAATTGAAGAAATAGTTGATAAATGTTACAATAAATATTGGTGATAATATGCCTGAGATTGCAGAAGTAGAAACAGTAAGAAATACTTTGAAAAAAAGAATTTTAAACAAAAAAATAAAAGATGTAAAGATTTTATATGCCAAAATTATTGAAAGTGATTTAGAAGAATTTAAACAAATTTTAATAGGTAATGAATTTAAAGATATTTTACGAGTAGGTAAATGGTTAATCTTTGAACTTAAAGATTATTATTTATTATCGCATTTAAGAATGGAAGGTAAATATTTTATTAAAAATAGTGATGAAGAAATAGTTAAACATGAACATATTATAATTACATTTACAGATAATACTGATTTAAGATATCATGATACAAGAAAATTTGGTCGAATGAAAATTGTTAAAAAAGAAGATTTATATAAGACAAAAGAAATTCAAAAACAAGGTAAAGAACCACTTGATAAAACTTTAACTAGTGATTATTTACTAGAAAAATTAAGTGGTAAAAAGATGCCAATGAAAACTTTACTTTTAGATCAAGAAATAATTAGTGGCCTTGGTAATATTTATGCTGATGAAGTTTTATTTGCATCAGGTATTCATCCTTTAAGAAAACCAAGTGATATTACTAAAAATGATTGTGAAAAAATTATTAAATCAGCCAAAGAAATAATTGAAAGTGCTATTTTAAATGGTGGTACTACTATTAAAAGTTATACATCTTCCTTAGGGGTTATTGGAAATTATCAAAATTTTTTAAAAGTTCATAAAAGAGAAGGATTACCTTGTCCTAAATGTGGAGCGTTAATAAAAAGAATTAAAGTAGGTGGCCGAAGTACTTACTTTTGTGAGAAATGTCAAAAATAATTATGAAAAAGTGTATTAAAGAAGTTTTAGATAAAATAGAGTCTTTAAATTTTGAAGCCTTTATTGTTGGTGGTTATGTTCGAGATTGTTTACTACACCGTAATTCTTATGATGTAGATATTTGTACTAATGCTAAACCTAATGAATTGAAAGAAATATTTCCAAAGGCAAGTAGTACTATTTATGGAGTTAAATTTTTACAAGATAAATATAATTTTGAAATAACAACTTATAGAAAAGAACTTGTCTATCAAAATAGAAGACCAATAAAATTTGTTTTTGTTAATTCTTTATCCGAAGATTTAGAAAGACGAGATTTTACAATTAATGCTCTTTGTATGGATAAAGATAAAAATATTATTGATTTAGTTGATGGTTTAACGGATTTACAAAATCAAACTATTAAAATGATAGGAAATATCTCTTTTAAATTACAAGAAGATCCTTTAAGAATATTACGTGCTATTAGATTATCTACAACTCTTAATTTTAATATTGATAGTAATTTATATAAAGAAATTAAAAAAAATAAAGATTTAGTTTATAAATTATCTAAAACTAGAATAAGAGAAGAATTAGATAAAATACTTTTAAGTTCTAATTTTAAAAAAGGCTTAAAACTGTTAAATGATTTAGAAATTTTTGCTCTTAATTATGATAATATTGTTTATGTTAATAATTTAATAGGTATGTATGCTCAAATTAATTTAGATAAGTATTTACAATTTACAAATGAAGAAAACAGAAATATAATAATTATTAGACAAATAATTAAAAATCATAAAATAGATAATAAAATATTATTTAAATATGATAAAAATATTTGGAGTATAGTTAGTCAAATATTAAATATTGATATGGTTAAAAAATATAATGATTTACCAATAAAAGATGTTAAAGATTTAGCTATAACTAGTGAAGAGGTAATGCATATTTTAAATATTGAACCATCTAAGAAAGTTAAAAATATGCAAGATGAAATAATTAATTTAATCTTAGAAAATAAATTAAATAATAATTATGAAGATATAAAAAAATATTTATTAGAAAGGAAATAAATTATGGGAAATAACAAAAAATTTGTCATTGAAGCTAATTTTATTAAAGAAGCTTATCGTCTTAATTTATCTTTGGCGGAATTTTTGTTATTACTTTATTTTGAAAATGCTGATGATTTAACTTTGGATTTAGATATTATTACCCAAAAATTAAAAATACCCAAAGAAGATATTTTAGCAGCATTTAATAATTTACTATCTAAAAAATTAATTGATTTAAAAAGTGAAAAAGATATTACTGGTAAAAGATGTGATAAAATTTCCTTAGAAGGTTTTTATAATGGTCTACAAAGTAACAAAAAGCAAGAAGAATTAAACGCCGAAAAAGAAGATATTTTTACAATTTTTGAAAAAGAATTTAGAAGACCTTTATCTAGTATGGAGTTTGAACTTATAAAAGCTTGGGTTGAAAAATTATATAGTGAAGAATTAATTTTAAAAGCCTTAGAAGAAGCTATTTATAATGGTACTACTAATATCAGATATATTGATACAATTCTTTATGAATGGAGTAAAAAAGGATTTAAAACAAAAGAAGATGTAGAAAATTATTATAAAAATAGATATGAAAATAAAAAATTAGAAGAAACAAATCTTTTTGAATGGAATTGGTTAGATGAAGATAAGTAGTGAAGAAGTTTTAAAGGGTTTAGATAAACTAATTCCAAATCCTAGATGTGAGCTTGAATATAATAAAGATTATGAATTATTAATAGCTACGGTTTTATCTGCTCAAACAACTGATAAAAGAGTTAATATGGTTACCAAAGAATTATTTAAATATGATTTAAAAGCCTTAGCTAATTTAGATTTAAAAGTAATAGAAAATATTATAAAACCAATTGGCACTTATACTAGAAAAGCTGTTTATGTTCAAGAAATAGCTAAAAGATTATTAAAAGAACAAAATGGTATTATTCCCAATAATCGGGAATATTTAGAAAGTTTACCAGGGGTTGGTCGAAAGGTTGCTAATGTAGTTTTATCTAATTTATTTGATTATCCTGCTATTGCTGTTGATACTCATGTTAACAGAGTATCGAAAAGATTAGGATTAGCCAATGATAATGCTAACGTATTAGAAGTTGAAAAACAATTAATGCAACAATTTCCCAAAAATAAATGGAGTAGATTACATCATCAATTAGTATTATTTGGACGTTATTATTGTAAAAGTAAGAACCCTCAATGTCGTGTTTGTCCCTTTATAAATAAATGTCAAGCAGATGCTAAAAAAATCTAAAATTTATTAAAAAGTTAGGCAAAAAGTATTAAAATAAATATGTGGTGTATGTAAATGGATAATAATTTAGGCAATATTATCAGTAAGCTTAGAAAAGAGAAAAATTATACTCAAAAAGATTTAGCTGATAAAATTTGTGTTAGCGATAAATCAATATCAAGATATGAAACTGGTAAAAGTCAGCCAGATTTAGAAACTATTTATTTAATTAGTAAAGAATTTGGTGTATCTTTTAATGACTTATTAAAAGTAAGAGTATCTAATAATAATAAAGATAGTAATTTAGTAAAAGAAATAATTAATGAATTTTCAGAAATAAATAAAAAACATTCTAAAATATTAAAAATTATTCTAGCTGTTACTTTGATAATAATTGTTATTTTAAGTGTAACCATGATTTTTACTTCAACTTACAATAGGTTTAAGGTTTATGATGTTATTCTTGAAAATTCTGATATTTATTACACACAGGGAGTATATGTTGAGACAAGAATAAAAGATTCACTAGTTTTAAGTAATATTAAATTAAGAAATCGAGAAATAAAAGATGATGACATTGTATCAATTGATTTATATTATATAGAAAATGATAAAGAGTATATTTTACAAAATTATTCTAGCCTTGATAATATTTACTATTCTAATTTTGAAAGTTATATAGAAGTTGAAGATTTAAGTGAATATAGTGATAATTTGTATATTAAAATTAAAGTAATTGATAAAAATAATAAAGTAGAAGAGTATTCTAGTAAATTATCATTTGTTTTAGATTTTTCAAATAATAAAATCTTTTATAATGAAAATATAGAAATAAATAATTCTTATGCTATTAATTTAACAAGTGGTGAAATAAAAGATATTTTGTTGAAAAATGGTTATGAGGAGACTTCTGAAAATATTTTATATAAAGAAACAGTGGATTATAATATTCATTACTTTGCTGATACTAATAAAGTAAATTATGTTTATAAAGATAAATTATATAATTATACATTAAATTATTACTTACTAAATAAAGTATTAGATGTATCAATTTTTGATAATTCAAATGTTGAAATAGAAAATTATAACTATAATGTTGGCACTGATAAAGTGAATTGTATAACTGGAAAATGTAATGGTTATAAAGAAGCAATGCAGTTAATTGAGAAAAATTTCTTAAAACTTTTAAAGAAATAAATTCTCATTTTGTGAGAATTGCTATTCTCGTTAAAATAGGTTGCTATTTATCGACAAAATTTTTAAAATGAAGTTGGAAAGGAGGTAAAAGGACTTGAAGAAAGTTAGATATGTATTAATTTTATTAGTTAGTATTACATTAGTATTACCATTATATGCTCATGCTGAGTCATTTATTAATGTTAATGGCATTGAAATAACTGATGAAGATTATGATAATTTTTCTAAATTATATCCTTATGAGTATATAATGACTTTAACAAAAGAAAAATATGAAAAGTTAAAAACATTAGATTATAGTGATGTAAAAACTGAAACAAAATATATTGAATCAACTTATAATAGTCATTTAGGTATTACTACTGAAAAAGAAATTACTGAGGAAGAATTTGAACTTATGCCAATGATAGATAGTTCATCCGCTTCTGGTGAATCATCAGCTAAAAGAATAGCAATGGCTATAACTGGTGGAACTTGGGGCCATGCTGCCTTAGCAGTAACTTGGAAACAAATACCAAAAACTCGCTCATTTGATGTTATTGGTTTTCGTGGCTTTGGCTTTGAAGTTCGTGAAGGATCACAAACAGGAGACCAAATTTATATAACAAATGGAGAATATAAAATGATTGACTATGGTTGGAATGGAACTAATATTAAAAAATTTGATAATGGTTTTGGTATTTCAATGAATATAGTTAATGATGATATTTCTGTATTACAACTTGTAATTGACTGTGATCTTAAAGATACTATTACTCATCCAACATTAAATGGTTCATATCAACATGCAATTTCTAGTGTAACACTTGAACAATCTAAAAATTATGTTCTAAATGGAGCAGGTTTAGGTGGAGTATTTGAATTTCCTTATTCAATTACTGAAAAATATGATGGTATGAGTGGTTTAATAATTAATTACTAATTTTTAAAATTAAATGCTTATAGAACTTCTTAGGCATTTTACCAAATTTTTATAAGATATTTGGTGATTCTTAGGATATCTTATTATTACTTCACATCTAGGCAAGTGAAGATAAGAATTAAAATAACTATGAGACACTGTAATCATAGTTAGTTCGACAATTTATAGTGTGGAGACAGAAAAAGAAGAACATGATAATAGGCAATTATGTTCTTCTTTTGTGCATAAAGTTAAATACTTTCACATAGCATTAAGTAGAAAAAGGAGAGAAGTTATGGAAAAAGAAAGTATTATATCTTCGATTGCAAAACGTGGAAATGGGGAAATATACTTAGGAGTTGTTGGAGCTGTTCGTACTGGTAAATCAACTTTTATTAAAAGATTTATTGAAAATTTAGTAGTTCCTAATATAACTGATGACTTTGATAAAAAGAAATGTTTGGATGAAATTCCTCAAAGTGCTGAGGGAAAAACTATTATGACAACAGAGCCTAAATTTGTTCCAAGTAATGGTGCAACTATCAAAGTAGATAACTTTGAAACCAATATTAAATTAGTTGATTGTGTAGGTTATGTTATTCCGGAGGCCAATGGCTATGAGGATGAAGATGGTAATCCTAGAATGGTTAAAACACCATGGTTTCCTGATGCCATTCCTTTTGTTGAAGCAGCCGAAGTAGGTACAGAAAAAGTTATAAAAGATCATTCAACAATTGGTATAGTTGTTACTTCTGATGGCTCTTTTGGGGAAATAAAAAGAGAAAACTATGTTGAAGCCGAAGAAAAAATAGTTGGTGAATTAAAAGATATCGGTAAACCTTTTATTGTTGTTTTAAATACAGTTCATCCAACTAATAGTGAAACCCAAGAATTATCACGTTCACTTAGTGATGCTTATGATGTACCAGTTATGCCAATTAATGTTGAAGCCATGAATGAAAAAGAAATTATGAATATTTTAAAAGAAGCTTTATATGAATTCCCAGTACTAGATATCGAAGTAAGTATTCCTGAATGGGTACATGTTTTATCAAATACCAATGAAATAAAAATGCATTATTTAGAAAAAATTAGAGAAAGTGTCATCAGTGTGCAAAAAGTCAAAGATGTTGATTATATCATGAGTCATTTTGAAGATAGTCCTTATATATCTAAGTCATATATTAGTGATTTAGATACTGCTAGTGGTGTTGTAACTATTAACTTAGAAAGTCCTAATGAACTATATGATGAAACTTTAAAATCCCTAATGGGTGAAACAGCTACAACAAAAGCGGGACTTTTAAAAATCTTTGCTGAATACAAAGACGGTAAAGAAGAAACTGATTTACTTCGTAATGCTTTAAAACAAGCTAAAACTACGGGTTATGGTATAGTTTATCCAACTCTTAAAGATATGAAGTTAGAAACACCAGAGATTGTTAAACAAGGAAGTAGGTATGGTGTTAAACTTAAAGCCCTTGCTAGTAGTATTCATTTAATGAAAGTCGACGTTGAATCAACATTTGAACCAATAATCGGTAGTGAAGTCCAAAGTAAAGAATTAATTGATTATTTAATGAAAGATTATGAAACTGATCCAAGCAGTATTTGGAAAAGTGAAATCTTTGGGCGTAGTTTAGAAGTAATTGTTCAAGAGGGTATTCAAGCAAAACTTAATATGATGCCAGATAATACCAGATTTAAGTTATCCAATACCGTAACGAAGATTGTAAATAAAGGATCTAATAATTTGATTGCCATAGTTTTATAGTTAAAAAATGTCAAAAATGAGTTAATTTAACAAAAAATTACGTATTTAGCGTAATTTTTTTGCTTTTTTTATTGATTTTATCTTTTAATTTTGTTACATTTAATATGTGAGGACAATCGGTCCAAGCAAAAAAGATAATGTTTACAAAATGAGGAGGTTAGAAACATGTCTAAAACAGAATTAGTTGAATTAGTTGCTGCTGAAACTGAATTATCAAAAGCTGCAGCTGCAAGAGCCGTAGATGCTGTATTCAATGCAGTTACTACTGGACTAAAAAAGGAAGGAAAAGTTACATTAGTTGGATTTGGTACTTTCAGTGCTAAAAAAAGAGCAGCAAGAGAAGGTATTAACCCATTAACTAAGGAACCTTTAAAAATTCCTGCAAAGACAGTTGCTTCATTTAAAGCTGGAAGCAAACTAAAAGATGCTTTAAACTAATTAGTAAAGTTTAGTAAATAAAAGTTAGCAATTGCTAACTTTTTTGATGCAATAAATATTTCTAGGATATAATATAAATGAGGTATATTATGAAAAAATTTGAAAAAATTTTATTAATTATTGGTTTAATTTTAATAATTGTTCCTTATTTTATTAATATATATACTATTTTTAAATTAATATCTTTATTATTAGGAATAATAATAATTGCCATAGTTTTAATAATAAATAAAAAAATTAATATATTTTTAGCCTTATACTTACCAATATTATTATTAATATTTACTTATGCCATAGATTATTTAAAAGTAGCATTTTTAGATTTAAGTCCTATATATGTTTTAGAAAATAAAACAAATGAACAAGTATCTACTTATAATAGTTTATTTTACCGGGTAATTAAGTGTAATAAAAATTATATTTTTGATGATAAATATAATATTAGTTTTCCATGTGATACATCTTTAATTGACAATGTTGATATTAATAAATTGTTAAATGAGCCAAAAGAACAATATCATAAATATCAGCATGATTTTATTAAAGTTACTGGTAAGATTAGTAAAATAAATGGTAATAGTAGTATAGAAATGCAAGCCTATATTGCAACTGATAAAACTATTAATGGTTATGTAGAATTTAATAATACTAGTAAACTTAAAATAATGTTAAAAAATATCAATACTAATAATTATAAAATATATGATTATGTTACATTTGTTGGCTTTTTAAATGAATATAAAGAAGATAGTAATGAACTTATCTTAACCAATACTAAATTAGAAGAAAATAATTTATATGATGATTATGATTTGCAAGTAATTGAAAGTAGTAATTGTAATAATGAAATAAAACCATATCAAGATAATTTATATACTTATTGTATTGATAATGTATTTATTAACTATAAAGTTGATAAATATGAATTATCTTATGTTTTAAAAGATAAAAAAATAGTACTTCAAGATTTATTAAAAAATACTAATTATATAGAAGAAGAAAATTATAAAATATATAATTTAGAAAAATTTAAAATTTTAGAATGTTCACCAAATAAAAGTATATTAATTAATAATAAAGAAAAAATAGATTATTCTTTATGTGAATAATTTATTTTTTTATTTGACATATTAAGTTTAAACATTTTTAATTGATGATAAAAAATAATCAAGATATAAAAAGTTTTAAGTTTACCAGAGCAACTTGACATAAATTTCTATAAACTTGTAAAATAAAATAAATTAAAAAAAGATAAAAATTGAAAATTAATTTGACTTGAAAAATTAAAAAGTA
>CANQVV010000012.1 GCA_947627385.1 uncultured Bacilli bacterium | reverse complement strand
ATAAAAGCATAAATGCCAAAATAGGGTTAATGTATTTACATGATTATTATTTAGCGTATGATAATGAACGAGATTGGGATAGCACTTATGATACAAATAATTGGATTTATAAAGATAACAATAACTTTTCTGATATGCGTGGTGAATGGGGATTAACTAGAAGGGGTGTATCGGGGCCTAATGATGATAATCATGGTGTCCTTGATTTCTTAAATGGTGGAATTCATCATAGTTGTTACTTAAAAACTGGATTAGCTATTGCTACTAGACCTGTCTTCTATCTTACAACAGATGTAACTATCAAAGATGGAGGAGAAGGAACTAAAACAAATCCGTTCATCTTGGATGTAGAATAAAAATGTAATATATAATGCTTAAAAAGGTATAAAATTTGTTTAAAAAATTATACCTTTTTTGTTTACAAACAAATAATTTTTCATTATAATAAATTTTATTGTGGGAGGTGCAATATGGATTACACACTACTAGTATTAATGCTAAAAGATTTAGTGATATTGCCCTTTCAAGAAGTAAAACTTGAACTTAAAGATGAAATAAGTAAAAAAATAGTTAAAATAGGAAGTAAAAAGTATCAAAATAGATTATTAATAGTTTCACCAATTAATAATCAAAATGAACCATCAATTGATGATTTACCTAATGTTGGGGTAGTAGCGGTTATTAAAAATAATATTGAACTTTCTAATGGAAATTTACGTCTAACTTTACGTGGTGAAAAAAGAGTACGCATTCTTGCATATGAATCTTTTTCTAGTGATATAATTGATGCTCATTTAACAGATATTGATTTACCAAAATTAGAGAGCAATGGTGAAGATGTTTTAAGAGCTAAACTTCTGAAAACTTTAAATGATTATATCAATTCTTCCCCAAGTATTTCTAATAGTATTGTAAGAACTGTTAGTGAAAATGATGATATTGGCTTTATAACTGATGCTATTACATCATTTTTACCATTAAATACTAGTAAAAAACTAGAATATATGCAAGAAATTAATAGTGAAAAAAGGGCATTATCTTTAATTAAAGATATTAAATTAGAAATAAAATATTTAAAATTAGAAGAACAAATAAATAATCGTGTACAAGTAAGACTTACCGAAGAACAAGAAGAATATTATTTAAAAGAAAAATTAAAAGAAATTGAAGATATTTTAGGTGTTAAAGAAGAAGAAAAAATAGTTATTAAAGATTATTATGAAAAATTAGATACACTTAATTTAAATGAAAAAACTCATAATAAATTATTTAATGAAATAAAAAAATTAGAAATTACTTCACCTAATTCTCCTGAACATTCTGTAATTCGTAGTTATTTAGAATGGACTTTAAATTTACCTTGGAATAATCAAACTAAGGAAAATTTAAAATCTAAAACAATTTTAAATAGTTTAAATAAAAGTCATTATGGTTTAAATGATATAAAAGAAAGAATAATAGATTATATAAATGTTAAAAATATTAATCCTGATTTATCTAGTCCCATTATTTGTTTAGTTGGTCCACCTGGTGTTGGAAAAACAACTATTTCATCTAGTATTGCCAAAGCTTTAAATAGAGAATTTTATAAAATAAGTGTCGGTGGGCTGAATGATTCTACGGAATTAATTGGATCTCGTCGTACTTATTTAGGAGCTTTACCTGGTAAAATAATTCAAGGTTTAAGAAAATGTAATAGTAATAATCCTGTAATTTTAATTGATGAAATAGATAAAATGGTTAAAGATTATAAAGGTGATCCAGCTAGTACTTTACTAGATATTTTAGATAGTACTCAAAATAAAACTTTTGTCGATAATTATATTGAAGAACCATTTGATTTAAGTAATGTTTTATTTATTTTAACTGCTAATAATATTAGTGATATTCCTTATACTTTATATGATCGTTTAGAAATAATTGAATTGTCTAGTTATTCGGTCTTTGAAAAAGTAGATATTGCTAAGAAATATTTATTACCAAGAATTTATAAAGAATTTAAAATGTCTAAAAAATTAATTATGAAAGATAGTACATTAATGTATTTAATTAATAATTATACCAAAGAAGCCGGAGTTAGAAATTTATATCGAACATTAAGAAAATTAGTTACCAAAGTTATTACTGATAAAAAAAATAGTTTAACTATTTCGGAAAAAGATTTACAAATTTATTTAAAAGATAATGAAATAATTAAAGAAAATCCTCAAATTACAGAATGTGGAGTAGTTAATGCTCTTGCTTATACCACTTATGGAGGAGTAGTATTAAGAGTAGAATGTGCTCTTTATGAAGGAGATGAAAAAACTCTTATAACGGGATCACTAGGGGATGTTTTAAAGGAAAGTATTAATGTTGCTATTTCCTATATTAAAGAAAAGAATTATCTTCCACTAACTGAATTTAAAAATAAAACTATTCATTTGCATTTATTAGATGGGGCGCAAAAAAAAGAAGGACCATCTTGTGGTGTTGCTATTACAACGGCAATTTTATCTAAAATGTTAAATCAAGTAATAGATAATAATATTGCTTTTACAGGTGAAATAACTTTAAAGGGAAGTATTTTAAGAGTAGGTGGGTTAAAAGAAAAAATTATTGCGGCTTATAATAATAATATTAAAAAAGTTTATATACCATTAAGTAATAAAAATGATTTAAATGAAATCCCCAAAGAAATACTAAATAAATTAGAAATTATTTTAGTTGATAATTATCATAAAATATATAATGATTTGTTTAAAAAGTAATATAGCTAAGGTTATATTATTTTTTTATATTACATATTATTTTTTAGGAGATGATAATATGTTTATTAAAATACCATTTGAAAGTACTATTGATTTTAAAACAAATATTTATGAAATAACCAAAATGTCTTTGGAACACGATTATAATGTTAATGATAATGTAGTTTTAGGTAATTTTTATGTTAGTGGTGAGTATAGTGCTCATGAAGTAAGTGTTAATCGTGAAGAATTTAAATATACTTTACCATTTACCGTTGAATTACATGAAGATATTATAAGTGATACTTTGGAATTTAACATTGAAGATTTTTCTTATGAAATTGAAAATAATAAATCTTTAAAAGTTAATATTGAATATTCATTACAAGCCGAAGTTAAAGAAAGAAAAGAAGAAAGTGAAGCAGAAGAGGAATTATTTACCAGAGTTGATGAAGATGAATTAAAAGAAGAATTAGCTCAAATTGAAGAAAAAAAAGAAGTAGATGAAAAAATAAAAGAAGATGTTAACGATACAGTAAAAGAAGAAAATGAAGAAGCTGTTGAAGATGAAAATAGATTAGGATTAAATGAAGAAAAAACTATTATGGATACTATTAAATCAAGTGATGATACTTTTATAACTTATCATATACATATTGTAAAAGAAAATGAAACTATTGAAAGTATTTGCTCAATGTATAATGTACCAACTAGTTTAATAAATGAATATAATACAATTGATTCTTTAAGTGCTGGGGATAAAATTTTAATTCCGGATAATAATGAATAAAATTGAATCTCTAAAATCTTTATATAAACCATATCGTTATACAATTAGGGGTAAATGTACGATTATGGAAACTACAAGTGGTAATTTTGTTGTTAAAAAGAAGCCTAAAAATAAAGATTTAGAGGGGATATTTAATTATTTAAAAAGTCGTAATTTTAATTACTTTCCGGAAATGTATTCTCTTTATCGTGATGACAATTATGTCTTTGAATATGTTGAAGATGATATGGGGATAAATCCTAGTAAAAGTGAAGATTTAATTAGTTTAGTAGCATTATTGCATTCTAAAACTTCCTTTAATAAGGAAGTTAGTGAAGAAACATATAAAGAAATATATGAGGATATAAAAAATAATATTTTATATTTAAGAGATTATTATTTAAAATATTATGATTTATATTTAAAAGAAATATATAATTCCCCATCCCATTATGAATTTTTAAGGAACTATTCTAAAATAAATGCAGCCTTAAATTTTTCCGAAAAAGAATTAGATGATTGGTATAGTATAGTAGTAGAAAAGAAAAGTGAAAGACTTTCTTTAATTCATAATAATTTAAGTTTAGAACATTATATTAAAAGTGATCGGGATTATTTAATAAGTTGGGATCATGCTAAATTTGATACCCCTATTTTAGATTTAGTAAAACTATATCAAAATGAATTTTGGAATTTAGAATTTTCTAGTATCTATAAAAGATATTTATCAATTACCAGTTTATCCAATCAAGAACAAAAATTATTCTTTATTTTAATTGCTCTTCCTTTGGAAATAAATTTTAATGGTGATGAATTTACAATTTGTAAAGAAATGCGTAAAAAATTAGATTATCTTTATAAAACCGAAGAATTTTTAAAACCATACTATACGACTGATACAGAGAATTAAAAAAATTATTTCAATAGTTAAAATGAAAATGTTATATCTAAATGGTAAAATAAAGGTAATAATTAATTGATAAAAAATTAAAATACAAAGGCCAATAGCGCAAAAGATATAAAAGGTAGGGTTAGGTCGATGTGGCATTTTAATCACCTATAATAGTATATTTAAAATTTTTTATTTGGTGCTTATGCACCTTTTTTTCTTATAAATGTAAATTTTTTAAAAATTAGCACTCATATATTGACAAGTGCTAAGCATAATATTATAATATGATTAGCATTCAAAGAAAAAGAGTGCTAATTAGGTGGTGATACCATTGATAATGGATGAAAGGAAAAAATCTCTTTTAAAAGAAATTGTAGAGATTTATGTCAAAACAGTTAAACCTGTGGGTAGTAATTCATTATGTAAGAAGTTAAAATGTTCAAGTGCCACGATTAGAAATGAAATGGTTGCACTGGAAAATATGGGCTATATTGAAAAAAACCATATATCTAGTGGTCGTGTGCCAAGTGAGCAAGGTTATCGTTATTATGTTGAAAATTTAATGAAACCAAAAGATTTAACTGGTGAAGACATGTTAAAATTGCAAACAATATTTTCTAATACGGAACTACAAGTAAGTGATGCAGTTAGTAAATGTTTAGAAATTATTAGCGATTTAACAAACTATACTTCAATAGTTCTAGGTAAAAATAGTGATGATAATTTACTTCAACAAATTAATATAATTGCTCTTGATAGTAGTAATATAATAGCAGTTGTATGTACCAATAAAGGTGTTGTTGAAAATAAAAAATTTGTATTACCTAGTGATACTAATGTTGAAGAAGTTGTCAAAACCGGTGAAATGATTAACAAAATGTTAATAGGTACACCAATTAATAAAGTATCTGAAAAGTTAGAGTTTGAAGTTAAACCAATTATTGCCAAGAAAATAAAAGATTATGAAACAGTTTATAATATTTTCTATGATGCTTTTAATGGTTTTATCAAAAACAATACTAATATTCATGTATCTGGAAGAGTTAATTTACTTAAAGAACCAGAATATGAAACTACCGAAGATATTAAAAGAATAGCCAATAAACTCGAAGATGAATCATTTAAGGAAATGGTTAGTAAAATTGATGGTAGTGAAGATTTAAAAATATATATTGGTAAAGATTCTAATTTTGATGATAATGTCACAGTTATTAAAAAGAAGTATAAAACTAACGGAGAAGAAGGAACAATTGCTATTATTGGACCAAAAAGAATGGAATATGAGCGTGTTGTTTCACTTCTAAATTATATGGTAGATAAGATTGAGGGAAAAGATGAAAGAAAATAAGAATGAAGAAATTGAAGTGTTAGATGTTAAAGAAGAAAAAAAGAACACTAAAAAAGAGAAAAAGAATAATAAAGAATTAGAAAAATTACAATTAGAAAATCAAATGTTAAATGAAAAAATTTTAAGAATTGCGGCCGAAATGCAAAATATGAAAAGAAGATATGATGAAGAAATATCTAAAATGTGTAAATATGAAGGTGAAAAATTAATAAAAGAGATATTACCTGTTTTAGATAATTTTGAAAGAGCAATTCAAATGGATGATGATAATTTAGAAGATGCTGTTTCTAAATTCCTTAGTGGTTTTAAACTTATTTATAGTGATTTTCGTGGCAAATTAGAGAATATAGGGGTTAGTGAGATTAAGTGTTTAGATACACCTTTTGATCCAGTTTATATGGAAGCAGTTTTAACTGAAAAAATAGAAGGTCGAGAACCAGGATGCGTTATTGACGTTCTACAAAAGGGTTATCAATACAATGATAAAGTTATAAGACCAGCAATGGTTAAAGTTAGTGAATAATAATACTCAAATAAAAGAAAGGAAATGATAAAAATGAGTAAAATTATAGGTATAGATTTAGGTACAACCAACTCATGTGTTGCTGTACTTGAAAATGGTGAACCAAAAGTTATTGAAAATAGTGAAGGAAATCGTACAACACCTTCTGTTGTTGCCTTTAAAGGTGATGAAGAATTAGTTGGTGAAATAGCTAAAAGACAAGCAGTTACTAATGTTAAAAATACTATTTCATCAATTAAAAGAAAAATGGGTACTAATGAAAAAGTTGAAGCTAATGGTAAAAAATACACCCCAGAAGAAATTAGTGCCAAAATATTAAGCAAATTAAAAAAAGATGCTGAAAGATATTTAGGTGAAAAAGTTAGTAAAGCAGTTATTACTGTTCCAGCTTACTTTAATGATGCTGAAAGACAAGCTACTAAAAATGCTGGTAAAATTGCAGGCTTAGAGGTTGAAAGAATTATCAATGAACCAACAGCGGCTGCTCTTGCTTATGGACTAGATAAACAAGATAAATTACAAACTATTTTAGTTTATGACCTTGGTGGTGGAACATTCGATGTTTCTATCCTTGAACTTGGTGATGGTGTTTTTGAAGTTAAATCTACAAGCGGTAATAATCGTCTTGGTGGCGATGATTTTGATGCTCGTATAAGTGATTACTTAGTATCTGAATTTAAGAGTGAACATGGTATAGATTTATCAAAAGATAAAATGGCTATGCAAAGAATTAAAGATGCTGCTGAAAAAGCTAAAAAAGATTTATCTGGTATGACAACTGCTCAAATAAATCTATCATTTATTGCTCAAAGTGATGAAGGACCATTACATTTAGAAATGGATTTAACCAAAGCTAAATTTGAAGATTTATGTCGTGACTTATTTGATTCAACTCTTGAACCAGTTAGAAAAGCCCTTAAAGATGCTAAACTTACTGCCAAAGATATCGATAAAGTTATCTTAGTTGGTGGTTCAACCCGTATTCCATACATTCAAGAATTAGTTAAAAAAGAATTAGGTCAAGAACCAAATAAAGGAGTTAACCCAGATGAAGTTGTAGCAATGGGTGCTGCTATTCAAGGTGGTGTATTAACTGGTGAAGTTGATGATATAGTACTTCTAGATGTAACACCATTATCACTAGGTATTGAAACTCTTGGTAATGTTATGACAGTTTTAATTCCAAGAAATACAACTATTCCAACAAGTAAGAGTCAAGTATTTAGTACTGCGGCTGATAATCAACCAGCTGTTGATATTCATGTACTTCAAGGTGAAAGACCAATGGCTTATGATAATAAGACACTTGGCAATTTCCAACTTACTAATATTCCACCAGCTAAAAGAGGCGTACCTCAAATTGAAGTTACATTTGATATTGATGCCAATGGTATCGTTAATGTAAAAGCCAAAGATTTAGGTACAGGAAAAGAACAATCAATCACTATTACTTCAAGTACAAATCTTTCAGATGATGAAATTGATAAAATGATGAAAGAAGCCGAAGCTAATAAAGAAGCTGATGAAAAACGTAAAGAAGAAGCCGAAGTTAGAAATAATGCTGATGCAATGATTTTCCAAACTGAAAAAGCTCTTGAAGATTTAGGAGATAAAGTAGATAGTTCTGATAAAGAAAAAGCTGAAAATTTAGTTAAAGAATTAAAGAAAGAACTTGAAGGATCAGATATTGATAAAATAAAAGAAAAGACTGAGGAATTATCTAAAACTGCTATGGATTTAGCAGCCAAAGTATATCAAAATGCTAGTGCTAATGCTAATCCATCTGATAGTACTGCTAGTGATAGTTCTAAATCAGATGATGGTGTTGAAGAAGCCAAATTTGAAGAAAAATAAAATAATTAAGGCTCTATAATTATAGAGCCTAACTTTTAGTTAGAGAGGATTTTTATGGCAAAAAAGAGAAGTGAATTTGAAGAAAAATATAAATGGAATACCAAAGATTTATATGAAAGTAAAGATGATGCTTTAAAAGAATTAGATAATCTTAATAAAGATATTGATTTATTAGCAAAATATCAAGGAAAAATTTTAAATAATGCGCAAAATCTTTTAGAATTATTACAATTAGATACTAATATTTCCCGAAGATTAGAAAGATTATTTATTTATGCTCATATTAATAATGATGCTGATACCAAAGATGTTACTTATCAAGAATTATTTGGCCAAGTAAAAAATGTTTATACTAAATATTTAGAAGTAACTTCTTATGTTGTTCCAGAAATTTTACAAAGTGATTATAGTAAAATAGAAAAGTATATTAAAGAAGAAGAAAAATTAAAAGAATATGAACGGAGTTTAAAGCATATTTTTAGAAATAAAGAACATATCTTAGATTCTAATGTTGAACAAGTTTTATCAATAATTGGTAAGACTATGGATGGTCCCGAAGAAATCATGGGAGTTCTAACTGATAGTGATTTTAAGTATGATGATATTCATGTTGATGGTAAAAAAGTTGGACTTACAGAAAGTAATTATTCTACTTTTATAAAAAGTCCTAATCGTAAAGTTAGAAAAGAAGCATTTAAATCTTTGTATAAAACATATGCTAATTATAAAAATACTTTGGCCACGATTTTACGTTATCAAGTTGAAAAAGATGTGGCCTCAGCAAAAATTAGAAAATTTAAAAATAGTTTAGAAGCCTCTCTTTTTAGTAATGAAATTGATTTAAAAGTTTATCATAATTTAATAGATGCTGTGCATCAAAATTTAAAACCATTATATAAATACTGGGATTTAAAAAGTAAAATTTTAAATATACCTGATTTTCATATTTATGATTCATATGCTGATATAAAAAATGATAGTGGTAAAAAATATTCTTTTGATGAAGCCAAAGATTTAGTTTTAAAAGCAGTAAGTCCCTTAGGAGAAGAATATGTTAAAGATATAAGTAAATCTTTTACTGATAAATGGATTGATTCATGTAATAATGATGGTAAAAGGGGTGGAGCTTATTGTACAGCTTGTTATGATGTTCATCCTTATGTTTTATTAAGTTACGAAGGAATCCTTCAAGATGTCTCTACTTTGGCTCATGAACTTGGTCATGCTATGCATTATTATTATGCTTGTCAAAATCAAAAATATCAAGATTATGGATATAGTATTTTTGTAGCCGAAGTTGCTAGTCAAGTAAATGAAATTTTATTATCAAGATATTTGTTAGATAAAAGTTCTGAAAAAGAAGAAAAACTAAAAATAATTGACGATTTATTACAAAAATTTAAATCAACTATATATCGTCAAACAATGTTTGCTGAATTTGAATTATTTATCCATGAATATACTGAAAAAGGTGGAATTTTAACTTATCAAAATATGTGTGATAAATATTTAGAACTTAATAAATTATATTTTGGCCATCATGTTATAATTGATGATGAAATCCAATATGAATGGGAAAGAATACCACATTTTTATATGAATTTTTATGTTTATCAATATGCCACTGGTTTTGCCGCAGCTATCTATTTAGCTAATGCTATTTATGATGGTAATACTAATATAAGAGATAATTATTTAGAATTTTTAAAATTAGGTTGTAGTAAAAATCCAATTGATTCTCTAAAAGTTGCTGGTGTTGATATGACTAAAAGTACCGTTATTAATGAAGCTATTAAATTTATGAATAGCCTACTTATAGAGTATACAAAATTACAAGAAGGTGAAAAAGATGAATAAAAAAGATTACTATGAAGTATTAGGTGTTTCTAAAAATGCCACTGATGAAGAAATAAAAAGAGCGTTTAGAGTTTTAGCTAAAAAGTATCACCCTGATGTTAATAAAGAACCAGGGGCGGCGGATAAATTTAAAGAAATAGGTGAAGCTTATCAAGTTTTATCAGATAAAAATAAAAGAGCTCAATACGATCAATTTGGTCATGCTGCCTTTGAAAATGGTGGAGCTTCTAACTTTGATATGGGTGATATCAATTTAGATGATATTCTATCTAGTATTTTTGGTGGTGGTTTTGGTGGCTTTTCATCATTTTCAGGCTTTGGTGGCAATTCCAGAAGTAGAAGTCGTTCCCAAAGAGGTGAAGACTTATTAATGCGGATTTCTCTTACCTTTGAAGAAGCTGTTAAAGGTTGCAAAAAAGATATAAAAATTGATGTTAATGAAGTTTGTGATTCTTGTCATGGTGTCGGTGGTTATGGAGAAAGTACATGCAGTATGTGTGGTGGCCTTGGCGTTATTCGTGATGAGCAAAGAACATTATTTGGCATTATGCAAACCCAAAAAACTTGTCCAAATTGCCGAGGAGAAGGCAAAACTTATAAAGAAATATGTAGTAAATGTCGTGGAACTGGTCGAGTAGTTAAAAATAAAACTTTAACTATTACTATCCCTGCTGGTGTTGATAGTGATACACAATTACGTCTTTCTGGCAAAGGTGGAGCTGGTTCTAATGGTGGAGCTAATGGTGATTTATATTTAGAATTTAAAATAAGTGATCATAAATATTTTGAACGTCAAGGTGATGATATTTATTTAGAAGTACCAGTTACAATTACCGATGCTATCCTTGGTTGTAAAAAAGAAATACCTACTCTTGATGGCAGTGGCTATATTGAAATAAAACCAGGTACCCAAAACTATACTAAACTAAAATTAAAAGGTAAAGGTATAAAAAGTGCTAATGGTAAAAGTGTTGGTGATATGTATGTGGTTATTAATGTTATTATTCCAACTAAATTAAATCATAAACAAAAAGATTTACTAAAAGAACTAGCAACAACCGATTTAGAAAATGAAAATGAATTTAAAGATTTTCAAAAATCATTAAAATAAAAGAAAAATTCTTTTATTTTTTTTTACTTTATTATATAATGATTTTAGGAATGATGGAAATGAAAGAACCAATTTTAGTCAAATTAAAAATGAAGAAAAGTTATAAATCTGTTTTGTCATTTATTGGGATTTTAATTGTAGTTGTTTCTGTTTTAGGAATATCATATTTATTTTATGATGGTGTTCTTGATAAAGATGCTGATATAGATGTTAATGGGTCATTGTCAATAAATTATCGTAGTGGTAAAAAATTTAATGTTACGGATCAAACAACTATTAATTTTTCTGTTTCCAATAGTGGCAAAAAAGTAAGTTATTTTAATATTGGTTTTATGAGAGTAAAAGGTTCTGGAACATATCAACTTATTTATGAGGACACTGTTGTATTTGAAGGGAAATTAAATAGCGCTGATGAACTTACAACTGATTATACGAGTTTAGATATTGGTGAAACTAAGACTTATACTTTAAAATTAATAAAAGATGGTAAAAATAATTTAAGTGGTATTATAGATATTCGAACTAATAATCAAAAAGTCCAAACTTTTGCTGATTCTATATTAAATAATAATATACCTTCCAATGATGCATTAAGCAAAGTTGGGGAAGAGGCTGCCGTTGAAAATGAAGGCTTAATTAAAAGTAGTGATGATATCGGAGTATCTTATTATTTTAGGGGAAATGTAAATAATAATTATGTTTCTTTTAGTGGATTAAATTGGCGGATTGTACGAATAAATGGTGATGGAACTGTTAGAATGATTTTAGATGATGTTATTAATACCGAAGCTAATTACTATAATACTAATGCTACCGATTTTGAATATGAAAATTCATATATTACAACGGCTTTAAAAAATTGGTTACAAGATAATTTAAGAAGTCAAACTGAAATATTAGCCAATGCTAAATTTTGTAATGATACAGTTCATGATGAAGCATATAATTATGCTGCTTATACAAGAATTATAACTAATAAAATACCAACTCTTAATTGTTTAGGAAAATCATTTAATAGTGATATAGGTATATTATCCGTAGATGAAGTTGTTTTGGCCGGTGCTAGTCCAATTTCACCTAATCAAAATTATTATTTATATAATTCTAAAATAACTGATCCATGGTATACTATGAGTGCTGCTCGGGGCAATGATATTTCAATTAATATGTTTATGGTTGATGTTAATGGTAGTTTAAAAACCAATACAGTTGGTAATGCTTATCGGAAAATAAGACCAGTAATAAATCTAGTTAAAAATGTTGAAGTAAGTGGTAAAGGAACAATTGATGAACCATATAAGATATTAGAAAAGTAATTGCTTAATGTAAACTTAAATGTTATAATAAGTGTCAATATTTGCAAGTTCTGGTGTAAAGCAAATGTTAGACACTTATTTTTATAATATTTAAGTGTTATGATAATTATGTGGTGGTATAAATGAATTTTTTTAAAGATATCTATACATTTTTAAAATGTTTAACCTTAGTAGATATAACATTTTTTGTGGCTATTATGACAATGTTAATTTTACTTGTTACTTTAATATATTTTATTAAAATTAATAAAGATGATGTTTTAGGAGAAGATGATTTTTTTCCATTAGTAAAAAATGATAATGAAAAAGTTAAAGAAGAAGTAGTAGAGAAACTAACTGAAACATCAAGTGAAGCAGTAAACAGTGAATATAATGATGAAGAAGAAGCTCTTTTGGATTTAGATAGTTTAACTAAAAAATTGCAAGAAAAAGAGAATGCTGAACAAATAACTATTAATAATTATGAAAAAGATCAAGAAGAAAAAGCTATTATTAGTTATGATGAATTATTACAAAAGCAAAATAAATATGCTGTTAATTATGAAAAAGAAGAAATTTTAGATGATTTAGTAGTTAAAAAAGTTGATTTAAATGATTTAATTAATAAAAATGTTCCGGATAAAATAAAGGAAGTAAGAGTTATAAGTTATGAAAAAGAAGAAGCATTTTTAAATGCGTTAAAAGAATTAAACAAATTATTAAATTAAGGGTGGTTAAATGAAGTTTTATATTGAAACTTTTGGTTGTAAAGTTAATGCATATGAATCTAATTATATTAAAAATTCACTAATAGCCAGTGGATTTCTTTTTACTGACAAAATGAATGAAGCTAATCTAATTATAATAAATACTTGTACTGTAACTAATACAGCTGATAGTAAATGTAAGAAATTTGTGAGAAGAGTAAGAAGAGAAAATAAGGATAGTATTTTAGTTGTGGTTGGTTGTAGTGTTCAAAATAATTTTGCAGAATATCAAAATATGGATATAGATATTTTACTTGGTAATATAGGTAAGTCTAATATTCCTAATTTAATTAAAGAATATATTGAAACTAATGAAAAATATAATTATTATTCCCAAAATCGTGATTTAACTTTTGAAGATATGCAAATAGATAATTTTGATCATACAAGAGCATTTATAAAAATCCAAGATGGTTGTGATAATTTTTGTTCTTATTGTATTATTCCTTTTATGCGTGGTAAATGTCGAAGTAAAGATTTTAATACTATTATGAAAGAAGCTCAGGAACTTGTTAAAAGTAATCATCATGAAATAGTACTTACTGGTATTCATACTGGCTCTTATAATTATGAAGGTCATGATTTAGTTGATGTTATTAATGAACTTTCTAAAATAGATGGTTTAGAGCGTATCAGACTTTCTAGTGTCGAAATAACTGAATTAAATGATAAATTTATGACAATGCTTAAAAATAATTCTAAATTTTGCAATCATTTACATATTCCTCTTCAAGCAGGAAGTGATAATACTTTGAAGAAAATGAATCGTAAATATGATATGAATTACTTTTTTGATAAAATAAATACTATTAGAAGTATTAGACCAGATATTTCTATTACAACTGATATAATTGTTGGCTTTCCCGAAGAAAGTGATGAAGATTTTAACGAAACATATGTTAATGCTCAAAAATTAAAATTTAGTAAAATTCATGTATTTCCATATTCTAAGAGAAATGGGACTAAGGCTAGTATGTTAAAAGAAGTAAAGGATATTGAAAAAACAAATCGAGTTCATAAGTTAATAGAATTATCTAATCAATTAGAATTAGAATATAACCATCAATTTAATGGCAAGGAAGTTGAAGTTTTAATTGAAGAAGTTAAAAATAATATAAGTGTTGGTCATACTTCTAATTATTTAAAAGTACAAATACCTAAGAAATTAGAAAAAAACAAATTATATAAAGTAATATACAATGAAAAAGAAAACAATTAACTGTTTTCTTTTTCATTTTTCTTCTTTTCTTCAATATATTTTTTTAATATATATAATATTTGAGCATTTACACTTCGTTCATTTTTATCAGCAATTTTTTTGATTTCTTCATAAGTTTCTTCTTCAATTCTTAGTATATATTCTTTACGCAAAATTTCACCTTCTAGATGTCTATATGATATTATTTTTATATCAAAAAATCTAGATTACAAAATGATATCATGAAGATATTGATTTTTATTAAAACATATGTTATTCTTGATATAGATATCATATAGATATCAAATTTACAAGAAGGGATTTTTTTGTTTTATGAGTATAATAGAAAAATATAGAAAAGAATTAATAATACTAGGAGTAATAATAGAAATAATATTAGTACCATTAATAGTAAGAAATATAATAAGTTTAAAAAACAAAGATAATAATGATAATAATATTCCAAGTGAAAATGAAATAGGAAAACAAGAATTTGGTATAATGTATCGAGATAACGATACTGATAGTTATAAAACATATAGTGGAAGTATAATAGATGCTATAAATAATAAATATGTGTTAAATGTGAATAATAGTAAATGTAGTGATGGAAGTGGAGCAACAGTAACACCAAGTAGTGTATTATCAATAAGTGGAAGTACAGTAACTATAAAAAGTAATAAGACAGTATATTGTACATTATACTTTGATTTGAAAAAATTAGAGATAACCAATGCTAATAAAGTATGTGATTTAGGAACAAGTATGAGTGTAGAATTTACAACATCAGATCCAGCAACAGAATATTATTATAGTACAAATGGAAAAGAATTTATTAAAAGTAGTGAAAATATATATTCATTACAAGGAATAAAAGATGGAAGTACACAAAAAATATATGCATACGCAAAGAGTAGTGATGGTACTCAATCAGCAACGAAAGAATATAGTTTTACAACACAAAAAATAGGAAGTACAATTACAGCAAGCCAAATAAAAGCAAGTAATCCCAAAGATTTAAGTACAACAATCCAAGGAGATATGTATAGATATCAAGCAGCCCCAGCAAGTGCCGATGAAGCAGCCAAAATGACCAATTGGATAATGTTTGGAGAAGAATGTACAAATGATTATATGAATCTAAGTGAAGAAAACAAAATAGATAAATATATGTACAGAATAATAGGAATAACTGATAGTGGTGAAATGAAACTAATCAAAGAAACATTTATAAAAGAAGGAAGTACAAGTGGATTTTCGTGGAACGATAGATATTCTGTTGATTCAACAAGTACATATTATTGTCCAGATGGAAAATGTCCAGATTGGCCAGATAGTGAATTATTCAAAAGATTAAATGGAACAAGTAACGGAACATTAAGAGGCAATGGACAAACACTAGATATAGAATGGACAGATATCTTTGTTGATAGTGAAAAATACGACTACCTACGTTCCGGGGATGGCAAAAATGGAGGAACGAGTGCAAGTAGTTGGTATAACTTAATAAGTGACCATCAATGGTTATATGGAGATACCAACGATACAAGTGCATTAAGTAAATGTAATGGAGATGCAATGTATGCAATAGAAAGTGGAGCAATAGACACAACCTACTATGTCGGAACAAGTGAAAACATAACAGAAGAAACATATAATTGGAAAGATAATCCAATATTAACAGCCAAAATAGGATTAATGTATTGGTATGATTATTATTATAGTTATTATGACGGAGCAGATGAAAATACAAGAGGAAATGCCGGAGCATATAGTAAATTAACGAATGCATGGTTGCACTTCCGAAGAGATGGATACAACACTTCAACATCAAATGAATGGTTAATGTCTCGCGGGGGTGTGAGTAGTACGAGCAACACGCGTGTCGGTGCGTTCGACGTGTATTATAACGGTGCTTGGAACGGCAGCATTCTGAGCAATGCGTACGGCGTGCGGCCTGTCTTCTATCTTTCATCCGCAGCGAAAATCCTAGGAGATGGGACGAAAAATAGTCCATACAAAGTGATTGTCAATTAAAACCTATATAAAAAAGCTCGTCAACGAAGACGTAAAAATAGAACAAACAATCCTTAGGAGATGGAGTAATCCATCTCTGTTTTATTGCATAAAAAAATATTCTGTGAAAAGAATATTTTTTATGATTAAAATTTACGATATAAACCAATAGCTTTACCTAAAATTACACAATTATCCAAGATAATTGGAGCCATTGTATCATTTTCGGGTTGTAATCTAATATGACCATTTTCTTTATAAAATCTTTTAATCGTGGCCTCATTTTCCATAGTCATAGCTACAACAATCTCACCATTTTTAGCTACATTTTGCCTTTGAACAATAACATAATCACCATCATATATTCCAGCGTTAATCATTGATTCACCACTAACATGAAGCGTAAATACCTCAGCTGTTGCTGGAATAAGTGAAGCTGGAATATCAAAAAATTCATTTGGTTGTTCAATTGCTGTAATAGGACTTCCTGCTGTTATTTTACCAAGTATGGGAACTTTAACTACATCTTCATTAGTATCAAGGTATTCATTTTCACATAAAATTTCAATAGTTCTAAATTTATTACTAGTAGTTTTAATATATCCTAATTGTTCCAAGTTTTTCATATGAACAAAAACAGTAGCGGGACTTGATAAATTTACTCCTTTACATATTTCTCTTATTGCAGGTGGATAACCATGATCTGCAATATATTTTTTGATGTAATCTAGGACATCTTTTTGTCTTTTTGTAAGTTCTTTTGTTTGCATATTTTCCTCCTAATAATAATTTTACAATAATTTTAAAAAAATGTCAAACAAATGTTTAATATTAAAAAAACATATTGAATACAAACAAATATTTGTGTTAAGATAAATTTGTAAGAAAGAAGGAGTGATATTATGAAAAAAAATTTAATGAATGCAGGAGTCCTTATAGCCTTTTACTCGGTTATAATCATCGGAGTCATCCTTCTGAATTTTCGGTTTGAATACTTAAATAATCAAATAGGTGATGCTAATTTAATAACAATGAATAATTAAATTCATTGTTTTATTTTGAAAATAAGGGTATAATGATAAATGAAGGTAGTTAATATGAAAAAAGTTTTAGTAGCATATGCAAGATATGGTTCTGGTCATAAATCGATTGCAGAATATGTCGCCAATTATATTAAAGAAAATAATAAAAATTGTGAAGTTATGCTTTTAGATATTTCTGATTATGGTAATTTCATAGGACGTACTGGTGTCAAAATAATGGATTTTGTCGGTAAACACCGGACTGCTAAAATCTTTGATTTTTGCTATGAGTTAATGGATCATAAAATTTCTACTATCGCTCATAATGCTTTGGCTAAAAAAAGTTATGATAATGAAAATTTAAGAAAAGTTATTATAAGTTTTAATCCTGATATAACAATATCTACTCATTTTTATTGTAGTAATATAATTACGTATTATAATAAATTAGGATTTATTCATAGTAAATTGTTTACCATAATTACTGATTATCGAACTCATGAATGTTGGACTAAAAATCATAAATTAGAAGATGGTTATATAGTTGGTAATGAAATGGTTAAAGAAGAATTAGTACAAAGAGGTGTTAATCCTAAAAAAGTATATCCTTTTGGATTACCTTTAAATATAACTAAAATTAATAATTTAGATAATGAAAGTACTATATTAAAAAGATATAATTTAACAGGTAACAGAAGAATTTATTTATTCTTTGGTGGTAGTACTTCTGGTAGTATGTATTACTATGATTATTTTAAAGTTATTGCTAAATTAAATTTAGATGTTGATATTATTTTTATTAGTGGTAAAAACGAAAAATTAAAATGCAAATGTGCAGAATATATAAATGAAAAAAAGATTACTAATATTAATGTGCAAGGCTATTCTACTGATGTTTTAAATTTAATGAAAATAAGTGATTTAGTAATTTCCAAACCGGGTGGGGCTACTGTCACTGAATGTTTAGAGATGAAAGTACCAATGCTTCTTGTTCCCGGAGTTGGTGGTCAAGAAAAATATAATGCCCGTTTTATGGCTTTTAAAAAGTATGGTTTAAAAGTTAGAAACATTCGAGCATTTAAAAAAGTTTTAATAAAATTAGAAAATAATCCATTAATTATTACTAAAATGCATGAAAGATTAGAAAAATTAGATAACAATAAGGCTGTCGAAAAAATTAGTAATTTAATAGATAAGTTGTAAAGGAGTAGTTATGAGTAAATTAGAAAATAATATAACTAATCATTTAAAAATGCTTAGTTTAGATATGATTAAAGAAGCTGGAAGTGGAGATGTAGGATTATCTTTGTGTAGTGCTCCTATATTTACTACTTTATTTTTAAGATATTTAAATTATAATCGGCAAGATAGTAATTATATAAATCGTGATCGTGTCATAGTTTCTAATAAATTACTACCTTTAATGTATGCTTCACTACATTTATTTGCTGATAGCATTTCTATGGATAATTTAAAAGAATATAAAAAATTAAATTCTATTACTCCTGGTTTTGCTAATATGAATACTCCGGGCATAGAAATAGGAAGTAATACAATTGGTGATGTTATAGCATCATCAGTTGGTATTGCCTTAGGAGAAAGATATTTAGAAAATTTAATTAAATTAGAGAATAATAAATGTGATTTAATAAATTATAAAACTATTTGTATATGTAGTGAAGAAGATTTAATGAGTGGTATTAGTTATGAAGCAATGAGTTATGCTGGCAATGAATGTTTAAATAAGTTAATATTTATTGTTGTTAAAACTAATGTGGCTAAGGATAGTAGTACCAAAGAAACATTTAAAGAAAATTTAACTGATCGTTTTATTGCTTTGAATTATAATGTAGATATTATTAATGATAATGCATCTTCAATAGATGGTGCCATAGATGATGCTTATGTTAGTAAAAAACCAACAGTAATAATTGTTAAAAGTACATATGGCATTGATTCTTCAAAAGAAAATTCTAATATAGATTATAATAGCCCTTTAAGTGATAGTGAAATGACTTCTTTAAGAAATAAATATAAGCTTGAATTGCCATATCAAGTTTCCAAAGAATTATATTTAGATATTCGTAAAGAAATAGATAAACGATTAGAAAAAAAATTAAATAGATGGCAAGAACTTAAAGAAGAATCTTTAAAAGATTTAAAATTAAAAGAAATTATTAATTTTTTAGAAAATGGTTTAAAAGAAATTAATTTTAAATCTGAAAATATTAAAATAAATACGGAATATAATGAAGAATTACTTATTAGTAATAATAAAATATTAAATATTTTAGCTAATAAAAGTCCTTTTGTATTATGTGGTAGTAATGATAATTTTGTTAATACCTTAGGCAGCATCACTAAATCTAGTATTATGCAAAAAGATAATCCAACAGCACGTAATATTATTTTTGGATCGAGAACCCAAGCCATGGGTGGTATTGCTAATGGTCTGGCTGCGCTTGGCTTTAAAGTATTTATTAGTGCGCCTTTAAAAGATAGCAATGTTTTAATGCCAGCAATTAGATTAAGTGCTCAAAATAACTTAGATGTTAATTATATATTTAGTCAAGATACTTTCTTAAATACTTATGAAAATATGGGTGATGGAGCAACATATGAGATAAATAATTTACGAAATATTCCTGGTCTTATTAATTTTAGACCGGCTGATATTAATGAAATAATTGGTGTTTATGATATCAAAAGTACTTTTAAAAATCCTAGTACTATAATTATTGGTAGTGATAAAGTTAAAAAATTATTAGGAACAAATTATAAATATGTTATGGCCGGAGCTTATCGGGTAAAAAAAGAAAGAGAAAATGTTAATGCCATAATTATTGCTACTGGTAGTGAAGTTCCTTATGCTTTAAATATAGCTAATGAATTAGAAGGCTATGGTATTGATTTTCGAGTTGTTAGTATGCCTTCAATGGAATTATTTAGAAGACAAACAGAAAAATATCAAAATATGCTTTTACCAAAAGATGTTAAAACTTTTACTTTGGAATTTAGTAATAAAGGTAGTTGGTATGAATTTGCTACAAATAAAGATTATATTTTAGGCCTTAATGATTTTAGTACTAGTGGTACCAAAGAAGAATTATTAAGTAATTTCAATTTAGATAAAGATTATATTAAAGCTAAAATAATTGAACTTTTAAAAAAATAGATCATTCTGACAAAATCTGACAGATTATTTAAAATGGATTTTATATAATCTTGTTAGGGTGATAAAATGCGTACTTTTTATATCTTTAAAATAAATAGAGAAATGACTATTTTAACTAAAGATGTACCATATAATTTATTTAGAATGATTGAAAATTTATATTATTTAGATAGTATTCAAAGTAGTATGTCTATGCAAGTATTTCAAGATATATTTACAATACTAGATAAAGAATATTTAGATAAAAGAATTAATAATTTATTTAAAAGTAATCGTTATTATCATTATCAAGATGGTAACCATTATATAGTAAATAAATATAAACCTGAAAATACTTTATTAAAAGTTTATAAAACTCATATAATATTAAAAACTGATTGTTTAAATCCCACTCTTTTAGTAAATTATTTAATGAGTGATAATTTATTTGTCTGTGATTTTAAAAATAAAGATTATTTTTGGTTAAATGAATTTGTGAGATAAATTTAAATATGATAAAATGGAGTTAGTATGAAGTTTAAATTAAATGATTATATAATTGAGTATGAAGTAATTAGAAAAGATAATAAAAATCTTTATTTTCGTTTTGATGAAAATTGTAAATTAATTATTACTGCTCCTAAATTTATTAGTGATATTGAAGTTAAGAATTTAATTACTAAAAATTCTAGTGCTATTTTAAAAATGTATGAAGAAGCCCTAGAACGTCAAGATAAAGTAGGAGAATTTAAATATTTAGGAAAAACTTATGAAGTTAATTTTGATAATCGAATAAAAAATGTTGAATTTGAAGATAATACAATTATTGGGCATGATGAAGATGCTATTAATAAATTTTATGATACAGAATGTGAAAGAGTATTTAATGAAGAAATAGATGTTTGTAAAAAGTGTTTTTCTGAACTTCCTAATTTTAATTTAAAGATTAGAAAAATGCGTACTAGATGGGGTGTTTGTAATACCAAAGCTAAAACCATTACTTTAAATAGTGAACTTTTAAAAAAAGATATTCCTTTAATTGATTATGTAATTATTCATGAAATGGCTCATTTTTTTGAACCTAATCATAGTAAAGAATTTTGGCATATAGTTGAGGCTGCTATTCCGGATTATAAAGAAAGAAGAAAAAAGTTAAGACATTAACTTGATCAAAATTTTTTCTTGACATAATAAATTATAAATTTTATAAATAAGAAATGTAACTTTTTTTCCACAAAATAAAAATGAAATCTTGACACCGGGGGGGGTATTATATAATTATCTTATAAAATAGGAAGGATTGTATAATATGGAAGTTAATAACAAAAAATAATTTACATAATATAACAAAATAGAATTAATAACATATACATAAATACGATAAATATGATAAAATAAAGAAGTAAGATATACATTAAAAATAACATAAATAACCATAATAATAAAAGGAGTAAGAATTATGGAGAAAAATAGTAATCAAGATAAAAAGAAAATAATAATAACATTAGTAGTAGGAGCAGTAACATTACTAGTAGCAATAGTAGGAGCAACCTATGCCTATTTTCAAGTAAATACAACAAATAATAATACAAATTCCAATGTTACAGTAAAGACAGGAAAACCAGGAACAGCAACATTAAAATCAGGAGTAAGTGATTTACATATAATATTAAATAATAGTGATATGTCTTTAACTAATGCCAATAAAGAATATTACGCTGATGATACAAAAAATTATGTAGAAAATGAAACAGAAGGAATCCATACAATAAGTAATGTTGAGATAACCGATGGAGATAGTGATATATCATATAAGTGTACAGCTAGTGTAGAAGTAAGTTTAACAACAAGTGCTGGTTCAATGGGTGAAGCATTAAAAGTAGGAGATGTGCTTTTAAATGTTGAAGGACAAGAAATAGATTTATATAATGTAAAAGAGTCTAATCCAACCACAGTTAATTTAAATTTTAATATAATTGGTAATAATACAAAAAAAATAAATGCTTATGCAAAATTAATTAATAAAAAAGAATCACAAAATTATTTAAGTGGTAGACAATTAAAAGTAAATATAACAAGTAAGAATTTAGATTGTGAAGTAATAGTACCAGATCCAAAGATAGCTTTTTTAAGAAGTAAAGATAGTCAAGGATATTTAAGTTCAACAATTCAAGGGGATATGTATAGATATCAAGCAGCTCCAGCAAGTGCAGATGAAGCAACTCAAATGGGTAATTGGATATGTTTTGGAACAACCGAGAATTGTGGAACAAACGATGAATTAATAGATAAATATATGTATAGAATAATAGGAATAACACCAGAAGGTGAAATGAAACTTATTAAAGAGACATTCTTGAAAGAAGAAAATGTAACAGGATTTGCTTGGAATTCACAATATATATTATCCAATTGTTTAGGTAATACTTGTGAATGGGCAAATGTAGATTTGTTTAAAAGACTAAATGGCGCCGAATCAAATGGAAATCCAATATTTATAAATAGTAGTGAATATGAATATATGGCACAAGGAACAAAATGGTATAACTTAATAGAAGAGCATAATTGGATGTATGGAGATACGAATGAAATAAAATATAATGCAAATGAAATGTATTTGATTGAACTAGGTGATACAGCAACTAAAAGATATTGGCCAGATGTAGGCCAAGAAACATGTAGTTCAAATTCACCATGTACAGAAAAAGAATATATATGGTTTAAAAGAGTACCAGCCAAAATAGGCTTAATGTATTTGCATGATTTAGATTATGCATATACAGGAGAAAATCCAGAAAGTGGTCCAAATATCAAAAATAGTTGGCTACATTTTCAAAAAGATGGATATAACACATCACCAGCTTTTGAATGGTTACTAACTCGATATGGTGGATATTTTAGTGAGTATTATATAGGTGCCCTATTTGTGGGTATTTATGGTAATTCGGGTTCTAATCATTCATATCTTGCAAGTGGTGTTCGACCTGTCTTCTTTCTTTCATCAGATGTAACAATCCAAGAAGGAACAGATGGCACTAAAACAAATCCATATATTTTAGATATTGAAGAATAAAAAATAGTAATGATATAGTGATAAAAATTACTATTTTTTTAATATAATAAATAACTTTTCAATTATATAAAAGTATGCTATAATTGAAAATAGAATATGGAGAGTAAGTATGGATGAATTTAATTATGATAATGAAATAATTGAAGTAGATAGTGATAAAGCCAAAGAAGAAGCTATTGAAGAATTAATGGATAATGAAGAAAAATCTACTACTAAAAATAAGAAAAGTAAAAAAAATAAAAAATCTTTAAAAGAAAAATGGAATGAATTATCTAAAAAACAAAAAATTGCTATTATTGTTGTGGGTGGATTAATATTAATTTTAATTTGGGGATTGATAATTTATTTTGTTTTCTTTAATAAGCCAGAAACTAAACCTATAAAAGAAGTTGTGGTTGTAGAGAAAGATAATTATCGTTATGAAGATGGTAAATTAATATTTTTAGATAAAAATGATCGAGAATTGGGTAGCTATACTTGTAAGAATAAAGATAGTAATAAATGTATGGTAGCTAAATCTGATTATTCTCTTGATAAATTTGAAAGAGTATTGAGTGTTTATGAAGATGGTAGTGAACTAGAAAAATCTGTACCTATATATAATGATAAATATGTATTTGTTAAAGATGGCAAAGAAATATTTATTTATGATATAGAAGAAAAGAAAAGTAATGAAAATTTCCAATTAATTAAATCATATAGTTCCAAAGATAATTTAGTAGTTGTTGAAAATAAAGACAATTTATATGGCTTGATTAAAATAAATGAAAATGATTATGAATATTTAATTGATTGTACTTACACATACTTAGGAGTAGTTAATAATGAACTTGAATATTTAGTAGCTACTGATAAAGATAAAACTTATGTTATAGATAGTAATAATAAAAAATTAAGTCCTAGTATTACTTCGACAATTATGAATGCTAATGCTAGTTATGTAGTAGTTAAAAATAATAATACATATAAATTATATGATTATAGTAATAATGAAAAATTAAGTGATTATGAATATATTGGTTTAAATGGTGAGATAATATCTCTTGTAAATAATAATCGTTTATATTTAATGGATAATAAATTAAATAAATTATATGAAGAAGGTATTAAATTACCAAATAATGATTATGTTAAAAAATATATTTATGATAAAGATAATAAATTAAAAGAAACTAAAAAAGCTTATGAAGTAACTGTTAGTGAAGGTGTAGTTAGTGTAAATATTGATGATGAAACAAAAAATATTAATTTAGATGATGCTACTTTAAGTGCTACTCTTGCTTATATGAATTATTTTGATGGTAAATTATATTTCTATTCTGATCAAGAGAAAAAAGATTTAATTGGTAAATATGAATGTCAAAATAAAAATTCTTCTAATTTAGATAAATGTTATGTCTATAATACTAATAATATGTATAGTGGTATTTATAATAATCAATATGTATTTATCTTTGATAATGCTTTAAGTGCTAATGGTAAAATATATTTATATGATATTAAAAATAGTAAAACCAAAGGTACTTATAATATGATTGAATTTTTAGATAATAGTGCTTTAAATAGTACTGTTCAACCAGTATTTACTAATTCATTATTTATTAAAGCTAAGGTAGCTAGTGGTGATAATAAAGGTAATTTGGGTATATTAGAAATAGCTAGTGATAAAGCTAGTGGTAAAATAGAATTTAAATATAAATCTATTGATAAGACTAGTAATAATTATTATTTACTTATAAATGTTGATGATTCTTATAGTATTTATGATAGTAATTTTGTAAAGATTAGTAATGAATTTGATTATATTAAAACATTTGATAAATACTATGTTGGTATTAATAATAAAAAATTAGATATTTATGAATATGATAAAAATAAACAAATGGGAATACTAGGTGGTAATGCTCTTACAGTAAGTAGTAATAACTTTGAATTTAGTTATGATGCTAATAGTTTTAAGATAACTATTGATGGTAAAACTCGTAAGTTTGATTATAGTGGAAATGAAATAACAGCCACAGAAGATTTAGGTTCTGATAATGAAGAATGATAAGTTTGTGCTTTATGCCATTATCATTCTTCTGATAATCTTTTTGCCCCTAACAGTTGTAAGTTTTTATATTAAAATTGGGGAAAATCCCTTAGATGCTAATCCTGGTCATGATTTTTATTACGATAATAATTTATGGTTTTATAATAAAAATGATGATTTAATTAGTAAATATGCTTGTACAACTGAAAAGTGCAATTTAGCTGAAACAATAATTGATGATGATAAATATGGTATTAATTATTATCAAGGTGGAAATCTTAGTAATGTCGAAATAATAGATAATAAATATACTTTTATTACTGATGGAGCTTTAAATTATTTATTCTCACTTGGTAGTAGTAGTACAGTTTCTAATTATAAGAATATTAAAGATTATCATATCAGAATAGAAAATAATACTTATATAGTTCAAAATAAAGATGATGTATGGGGAGCTTTTACAATTGGTAGTAATTTAGGAGCAGTTTTGCCTTTTGAATATGATTTTATTGGTCTTAAAAATAATGTGGTTAATAATGAATTACAAGCTAAAAAATTTATTGTTTTAAAAGATTCTAAATGGTTTATTGTTGATAATAAAAACTCAGCTTTAACAAGTTTCTTTGAGAATCCAATTATTGATTATACTGATAATTATGTTATAAGTAAACAAGATGATAAAATACGTATATATAATTATAAAATGGAAGAATATTTAACTACTTATAATTTTAATGAATGTGCTACATTCATTAATTATATTGCCGTAAAAGATACTAATAATATTTATGTTTTTAATAATGTTAATAATATTTTAAAAACTATTAATGTCAGTGAAAGTGGTAAATTAAGTTTAGAAAATAATAATAATGTTTTAGAAATTAAAATTGCTGATAAAGTATTAGATACTATTGCACTAAATTAAATAGTTTGTTAAAATCTCAACTTAAACACTTTTTAAAAAGCAAAATCTCTCAAACTCAGTATTTAAGCTGAATTGAGAGATTTTTATGTGT
>CANQVV010000011.1 GCA_947627385.1 uncultured Bacilli bacterium | reverse complement strand
AAAATAAATTTTGTTCAAGTTTTCATGACTATGTGTGCCTTGAACGAAGTGAAAGGAATGTGTGGTTTAAATGAAAGAAAAATATTATATAACTACACCAATATATTATCCAAGTGCGGAATTTCATATTGGTCATTGTTATACGACAATTATTGCAGATGCTATTGCTAGATATAAAAGATTATCAGGTTTTGATGTATTTTTCCAAACTGGTACTGATGAACATGGTTTAAAAATTGAAAATAAAGCCAAAGAGGCCGGTGTTACGCCAAAAGAATATGTTGATAAAATAATTGAAAATGCCAAAGATTTATGGAGTAGATTAAATATTTCTTATGATTTCTTTATTAGAACAACAGATGATTTTCATGTTAAAAAAGTTCAAGAAATATTTAAAAAATTATATGATCAAGGTGATATTTATAAAGGTGAATATAAAGGACTTTATTGTGTTCCTTGTGAATCATTTTGGACGGAAACACAACTTGTTGATGGTAAATGTCCAGACTGTGGAAGAGATGTAAGTGAGGTTACAGAAGAAGCTTATTTCTTTAAGTTAAGTAAATATCAAAAGAAATTAGAAGAGTATTATGAAACTCATCCTGATTTTATAGAGCCTGTATCAAGAAAAAATGAAATGTTAAATAATTTCATTAGACCTGGATTAGAAGATTTATGTGTGTCAAGAACATCTTTTAAATGGGGTATCCCTGTTACTTTTGATGAAAAACATGTTATTTATGTTTGGATTGATGCCTTAACTAATTATATAACTAGTTTAGGTTATCCTGATATTACACCTGAGTTTAAAAAATATTGGCCAGCTGACTTACATTTAGTTGGTAAAGAAATTGTTAGATTTCATACAATTATTTGGCCAGCAATTTTAATGGCTTTGGATCTTCCATTACCTAAACAAGTATTTGGTCATGGTTGGCTTATAATTGATGGTGGCAAAATTAGTAAAAGTTTAGGTAATTATAAAGATCCAAGAGAATATATTGATAGTTATGGCGTTGATGCAGTTCGTTATTTTGCTCTTCGAGAAGTACCTTTTGGTAGTGATGGAACTTTTTCTGAAAAAGCATTGATAACTAGAACTAATGCTGATTTATGTAACATTTTAGGAAATTTAGTAAGTAGAACTATTCAAATGGGAATAAAATATTTTGATGGTAATGTAAAAAATCCTGAAATATATGATACTATTGATTCTGATTTATTAGAGCCATTAAAAGATTTAAAGGTTAATGTTGATAAAAAAATGAGTGAACTTAAAATCAATGAAGCATTGGATTGTATTTTTGATATTCTTCGTAAATGTAATAAATATATTGATGATACTACTCCATGGGTACTTGCTAAGGATGAAGAAAATAAAGATAGACTTGAAACTGTAATTTATAATTTGCTTAATGCTATTCATAAATGTGCTTTATTATTACAAGCATTTATACCTGATACTGCCGATAAAATATTGGCAAGTTTAAAAGTAAATAATCGCAGTTTTGAAAATTTTGCTGATAAAATTATATTATATGAACTTGGTAATGAAAAACCAGCTAATTTATTTGAAAGGATTAAAGAAGATTAATGTTTACTGATAGCCATTGTCATATTTATAAAGAATATTATTCTAATATTGATGATGTTATTAAAATAGCTGAAAATAATAAAGTAAATCGTTTTATCAATAATGGTTGTGATGATAAATCAAATAGGGAAATAATAGAACTTTTAAAAAAATATTCTAATATGTATGGGGCAATTGGTATTCATCCTGAAAGTGTTGATACATATACAAATGATGATTTAAAATTTGTTGAAGACAATCTAAATAATCCAAAAGTTGTTGCTATTGGTGAAATAGGTTTGGATTATTACTATACCAAAGAAAATAAATATCAACAAATAGAATTATTAGAAAAACAATTAAAAATGGCTGAAAAAAATCATATGCCAGTTATAATACATAGTCGAGAAGCAACATTGGATACATTAAATATTTTAAAAAAGTATAAAGTAAAAGGAATTATTCATTCTTTTAGTGGTAGTTTAGAAACTGCCAATGAATATATTAAAATGGGTTATTTAATTGGAATTAATGGGGTAATAACATTTAAAAATGCCCATATAAAAGAAGTAATTAAGGAATTGCCATTAGAGTCATTAGTATTAGAAACAGATAGCCCATATCTTACCCCAGAACCATATCGTGGTAGGCAAAATAATCCATCTCATATATTAGATATTGCTAAATTTGTTGCCAATTTAAAAGATACTAATTTAGAAAATTTGGCTGATATAACTAATAAAAATTTAGAAAATTTATTAAAAAAAATAAAATAAAAAGGAAAAACACCTCTAAATGCACTATATATATAAGTGAAGAGGTGTTTTTATATGAACGAGAAAAATTATTATAATAATGTAGTTGAATTAATTGAAGAATTAGAAGTAAATAAAAGAGTGCGAGAAATAAAAGATAATAGAGAAACTCTACTTACTTATTGGCGTATTGGTAAATCTATTGTCGAAGCCCAAGGTGGCAATGTTAGAGCAAAGTATGGTGATAATTTAATAAAACGTTGGGGTGAGAAATTAGCCCAAGAATATGGAAAGAATTATGGTATTACAAATTTAAAAAGATATAGACAATTTTATATATTATTTCCAAAAGGTGCCACAGTGTGGCACCAATTAAACTGGTCTCAATACAAGCTATTATTACCCATCAAAAATGAAAATGAAAGAAATTATTATATAAATCAGGTAATATTAAATAATCTATCAGTAAGAGAGTTACGCAATGAAGTAAAAAATAAATCTTTTGAAAGATTATCTTATGCTGATAAAGAAAATATTAAATTAATTCAAGAAAAAGAAGAAAATAATTTAACAATTCAAGATATGTTAAAAGATCCGATAATTCTTAAAGTAGATAAAAATACTAAAAAATTAAATGAAAAAATGTTGCATAAATTATTAATTAATATGTTAGAAAATAAATTTATGGAACTAGGTGTAGGCTTTGCCTTAGTAGCTCATGAATACAAAATAAAAATAAATAATAAAACATTTAAAATAGATTTATTATTTTTCAATTATGAATTAAATGCTTTTATAGTAATTGAGGTAAAAATACGGGAGTTACAAAGTCAAGATATAGGTCAATTAGAATTTTATGTAAGTTATGTAGATAAAAATATTAAGAAAAATCATCATAATAAAACAATAGGTATCTTAATAGTTAAGAAAAAAGATAAATATGTTATAGAATATATAACTAATAAAAAATTATTTATTACTACTTATAAATTAGAAGAAATAAATTAAGTAATTAAAATAATAACTTGGTAACATTTGTTATCTTTTTTTGACAAAGCTAATTAAATTAGATATAATAAAAGATGTTAGAAGGTGAAAAATGAAAAGAGTAATTAATTATACAATTAAATTTTTAGGCATTATTCTTTTTGTAGTCTTATCTTCAAGTTATGTTCATATTATTGAAACTAAAACTTATAGTGATAATATAAATAAAAATGTTAATTTATCAACAATGGCATTAAAAGCTGATGAATTTAAAGAAAATGACATTTATAGTATAAAAGATACTTATACTGGTGATTTAACTGGTTATGTTTATAATTGTCCTTTATGTGGTGGAACACTTGGATGTAAGCCATCTTATGATATTTCAGATTACAAAACAACTTATTATGATGAAGTATATGGAACCGTTAGAATTGTTGCTTCATCTTCTAATTTACCGTGTGGTTCAATTGTAAGAATTTATAGTTCACGTATTTCCGAAGAACCTACAATTGCCATTGTTCTTGACCGTGGAGTAAGAGGTAATGCCTTAGATTTATTAAGTGAATCCAATGAATATGCTTATAATATTATTGGTCGAAGTGTAATTACCTACGATGTATTAAGATTTGGTTATGGCAATAATTAAGAATGTTAATGCTAAGAAAAGTTTAGGTCAAAACTTTTTAATAGATAGTAATGTTATCCAAAAGATATATGACTCACTTGATGTAAATCCTAATGATTTAATTATTGAAATTGGTCCTGGTATGGGATCATTAACTACTAAATTAAAAGAAAAAAAAGCAAATTTAATTTGTTATGAAATTGATAATGATTTAAAAATATATTTAAATAATTTAGAAGATGCAAAAACTAAAATAATTTATCAAGATATACTAAAAAGTAATATTAAAGATGATATAAAAAATATTAAATATGATAAATTATATATTGTTGGTAATTTACCTTATTATATAACAACTGCTATTATTAAGTATTTAATTAATAGTAATTTAAATATTTTTACAATGTTATTTATGGTTCAAGATGAAGTAGCTGATCGTTTTACAGCTAAACCAAAATGTAAAGATTATAGTAGTATTACTTTATTTTTAAATTATTATTTTAATGTAAGTAAATTATTTAGTGTTAGTAAAAAATGTTTTAAGCCAATTCCTAAGGTAGAAAGTGCTATTATTAAATTTATACAGCGTGATAATAAACCAAATATTAATAAAGAAGAATATTTTAAATTAATAAATGATAGTTTTAAAATGAAAAGAAAAACACTCAAAAATAATTTAATTAATTATGATTTTAATAAAATAAAAGAAGTACTATATAAATATAATTTTGATGAAAATGTAAGAGCCGAAGAATTAAATGAGAAAGTATTTGTTGATATCGTAAATAATTTAAAATAAAGTACTCGTCAAATACTTTTTTATTTGGTATAATATTTTTATATACTAGGTGATATAATGAAATGTATAAATTGTGGTGTTGAAGTTGATGTTGATGATAATTTTTGTTATAAATGTGGTCATTGGACAGCTAATGGTTATAAATACTTACAAGATTATAGTAACGTAAAAAAAATTGAAAATGGTACAGTTTATAAACATAATAAAAAATTAAATAATTTAATAGTTTTATTTAGTTTAGGCGTAGTAATTTTTACTGGAATGTTACTAATACGAGGCAGTGATTTATTTGCACCATTTTTTTATGTAAAAAAACAAATTACTAATTTAATAAATGGCTATAATACATCAATTATTAAAGTAGATAATATATATAATAATATTCCTATAAATAGTTATGAAGAAGCCAGAGATTTTATTAATAAAGATTTTTTAAAACAATCTATTCTATGTGATAACAAAAATAAATTATTACAAATAGAAACAGATATTGAAAATCAAAATGATATTGCTAGTGTAACATTTTGTGATATGAATTATGATGAAGTATTAAAGATACAAGAAGTTATTAATAAAATGTTTAATTTGTTTCCGAGTACTAAGGGAGCACTTACAAATATAACAATTACTAATGCAGCTTCAAATACTGAATATATTGCCTATTTTCAACCAATGCATCAATTCGTTAATATAAATAATGACATTAAAGAATACAATAAAGTAAATAAAACACAAATATTATTAAATAGTTATTATTATTTAAATAATGATTTACTTAGTAATTCAATAACAAATGTTGTGGGTGAAAATTTTTATGTTAAAAATGCTACATGGGAATCTGCTATTGCTCATGAAATAGGTCATTATATAACTTTTGCAGCTTATTTGAAAGAAAAAAATATAGATAATATTACCTATGTAACCGAAGAAAATGAAGAAAAAATAAATGAATTAGTAAAAGAATTTGATCAAGGGAGTTTTGCTAAAAATATTTTAAATACAGCATTAAATAATTATAATATTAAATATAGTAAAAATTTAAATCTTAACGATTTTGCTAAAACAATTTCTAATTATGCTGCTACTTTGGATAAAAATAATAATTTATTATGTGAAGAAACTATTGCTGAGGCAATTCACGATTATTATTTAAATGGTAGTAATATGCAAAATAGTAGTCGTGAAATTGTTTATACATTGAAAAATTATTTGAGGTAAGTTATGAAAAAGTGTTTAAATTGTCAAAAAGAAATTAAAGATAACGATAAGTATTGTCGTAATTGTGGCTGTTTAATTGAAAAAAATAGTCATTATATTTTAGTAAATATATTAACAATATTAGTTACAATAGCTATAATTATTTTGATTATACTTTTTATAGCATCTTATATGTTAAGTAGGTGAATGATTATATGAAAGATTTTTATAAAGAAAAAATAAAAGATATATATAAAGAACTTAATACTAATGAAAAAGGTTTAAGTGAAGAAGAGGCTTTAAAAAGATTAGAAAAATATGGTGAAAATAAATTAGAAGAACGAAAGAAAAAATCAAACTTAATAATGTTTTTAAGTGAATTTAATGATTTTATGATTATTTTACTTATTTTTGCTGCCATTTTTTCGGCTATAATTTCTTATATCAGACATGAATCTTATATTGATTCTATAATTATTATTGTTATAGTTGTAATTAATGCTGTATTAAGTTATATTCAAGAAAAAAAAGCTGATGTAGCTATTGAAGAATTAAATAAAATGTTTGTAACTAATAATTATGTATATCGTGATGGCGTAAAAAAATTAATTGATGTCAGATATGTTGTTCCAGGAGATATTATTGAACTAGAAGCTGGTGATTATGTATCTGCTGATGCTAGAATTATTTCTTCATCTGATTTAAAAATTAATGAATCAACTTTAACTGGTGAATCCAAAGCTATTAAAAAAGAGTGTATAGATATTCAAGATGATAAAGAATTATATGAACGTAATAATATGGTTTTTGCTGGTTGCAATGTTACTAATGGTCATGCTTTTGTGGTAGTAACTGCTACGGCTATGAATACTGAATTAGGTAAAATTGCTAGTAGTCTTATAAATAAGAAAAATGAATTAACACCTTTGCAAAAAAAAGTAAATAAAATAAGTAAAGTATTAACATATATAATTTTATTTATTATTTTTTTGATGATGGGTATTGGCCTTTTAATGAAAAATGATTTCTTTGATATTTTAATGTTATCTATATCTTTGGCAGTTGCAGCCATTCCAGAAGGAATGTCGTCAATTATTACTATTATATTATCAATTGGAATGACGGCTATGGCTAAGCGAAATGTTATTATAAGAAAGATGGCATCAGTTGAAACTTTGGGTTCAACTGATGTAATATGTTCAGATAAAACTGGGACAATAACTCAAAATAAAATGCTTGTTAGAAGTATATTTGTTAATGATAAATTGTATAAAGAAACTGATAAGATAGATAATGCTAAACTTTTAATGAATTGTATAGCGTTATGTCATAATGTAACTAAAAATGAGAAAAATTATTTAGGTGATGAAACTGAAATAGCTTTATTTAAATATTTAGAGGATTCAAATTATAGTTGTAGTTCTAAAAGAATTAAAGAATATCCATTTGATTCAGATAGAAAAATGATGAGTACTATTAATGAAATAGAAAATAAGAAATATTCTTTTACAAAGGGAAGTTTAGATTCTATTTTAAATAATTCTAAATATTATCTTAAAGATTTTAAAATATATGATATGGATGATAATTATAAAGAACAAATTTTTAACATTGAAAAAGAAGAATCAAAAAAATCACTAAGATTACTTGCTTTTGCTTATAAAGAAGATGATTTGGAACACCCAGAAAAAGATATGATTTTTTTAGGTTTAGTTGGTATAATGGATCCACCAAGAGAAACTGTACCAAATGCCATCATGACTTGTATTCATTCTGGCATAAAACCAATAATGATAACTGGTGATAGTATAAATACTGCTACGGCAATTGCTAAACAAGTAGGTATAATAGACGTTGATAATAAAGCTATTGAAGGAAAAGTTATAGATAAAATGTCAGATAATGAATTAAAGGAAGCTGTTAATTATTATCAAGTTTATGCTAGAATATCTCCTAATACGAAATTACGAATTGTCGAGGCTTTACAAAATCAAGGTTTAATTGTTGCAATGACTGGTGATGGTGTAAATGATGCTCCGGCAATTCAAAAAGCTGATATTGGTATTGGGATGGGTATAACTGGTACAGAAGTTGTTAAAAAAGTTGCTGATTGTATATTAGTTGATGATAGTTTTTCTACCATAGTAGATGGTGTCGAAGAAGGAAGACGAATAACAGCCAATATTAAAAAAGTAATTTTATATTTACTAGCAGGTAATATAGTTGAAGTAGTTTTAGTTTTTGTTTCAATGTTAATGAATATGGAAATGTTTTCAACATTACAGCTTTTATGGATTAATTTAGTTACAGATTCAATTCCTGCTATTATGTTAGCCTTTGAAAAATCAGATAATGATATAATGGATAATACACCTGCCAATCGTTCATGTTCTACATTTTTTACACCTCTTCTTAGTGCTAGGATAATAATTGGTGCTTTCTTTAAATCGTTAGTAATGATTTTATTATTTATCTATTTTTCAAAAACCCAAAATGTTAATGTAGCTAGTTCTTTATTATTTATATTCTTAATTGCTCATGAATTATTATTTGCTTTTTCTTGTCGAAATATAAAACATTCCGTAATTAATTTAAAAATATTTGAAAATAAAAATTTAACCATTGGTGTAAGCATTATTGCTATAATTCAAATTATTGTTTTATCAACTGGTTTATCTAAATTTTTTGTAGTAGCTAACTTAGGAATAAAAAATGTTTTAATTACCTTAGGAATTTGTTTTTTAGTATTTGTAATAGGAGAATTATTAAAACCATTATATACTAAATTATTTAAAGATTATAAGGAGGAAGATTATGAAAAATAATAAGAGTAATAACGCTACCACTTTTATAATTTTAGGAGGAGTTTTAATATTAACAGTATTTGCCATAGTTATTGCTATAAATTTATTGCCTAAAAATGAAAGTGATAGTTATTATGTAAAAGTTGATGAAGAAATGGAAGCTAAAATAGAATCTTTAAAAATAGAAGATGGTAAATTAACAATAACTACTTCTGGTGAAGTAGCTGAATATTGTGTAAAATCAACAAGATCAAAACCTAAAATGAATGCCATATGTTGGAAAAAAATGACTGATAATAGTGCTACAATGTCTATATTTTTATATAAAAAATATTATGTTTGGATTAAAGATATTGATGGTAATATAAGTAATTATTTAACTATTAATTCTAATGGAAAAGTAGAAAAATAACTAATTATTAAAATTAAATTAAGAAACTACGTGTTTCTTTTTTTGTGTTTTATCTTAATTTTTTTGCATAAAATTTATTGGTGATGTAATTGGAAATTAATAAAGGGGATTATGTAACTAGAAAAAGTTATAATAATGATACAGTATTTAAAGTTATCAATATAAAAGATGGTATTTATTATTTAAAAGGGGCCGAAGTAAGACTTTATGCTGATAGTATTTTAAGTGATTTAATTAAATGTGAAGAACCAAAAGAAGAGATTATTAAGGAAGATAATCGTGGCTTTAAAAATAAAGATAGTGATGATTATTTTTATCTGCCAGCTAAAATTCTGCATATTGATGGAGATAGTGAATATTTAGATAAGTGTTTAAAATATTATAAACATATTGGCGTTTATGCTATTGGTAAAAAAATTAAAGAAGAAGATATGTATGAACAAGTAGGATTACTTTTAAAAGAATATAAACCAGATATATTAATTATTACTGGTCATGATGCTTTAAAAAAAGGAAGTAGTATTACTAATTTAGATAGTTATAAAAATACTAAAAACTTTATTAAAGCAGTTAAAGCAGCTCGTAACTATGAAAAAAGTCATGAAAAGTTAGTTATTATTGCTGGTGCTTGTCAAAGTAATTATGAAGAATTAATTAAAGCTGGGGCTAATTTTGCATCAAGCCCTAAAAGAGTTAATATTCATGCCTTGGATCCTGCTATCATTGCAGTAACACTTGCTCTTACTGAAAGAAATAAAGAAGTTAACTTAAAAGAAGTTTTAGAAAAAACTAAATATGGTAAAGATGGTATGGGTGGCATTATAAGTAATGGTCTTATGTATGTGGGGTATCCTAGATAATGAATATTGATTTAGTTAAACAAAAAATAGAAAATAATTTAAATAAAAAAGTAATTGTTACAGTTTATGGACTTCGTAATAAAATTAATCGTTATGAAGGTATATTGTATAAAACTTATCCTAATATTTTTACAATACTATATGATGGAATAGAAAAAAGTTTTTCTTATAATGATTATATAACTGGGGATATAAAAATAAAAATATTATAAAAATAGTTGAAAATTGCCTAACAATGTTTTAAAATTAAATTAGATTGTGAAATATACAGATGGGAGTGTTGTTAAATGGAAATAACAAAAGTAAGAGTTCACAAAGTAGAAAGAGAAGGTTCAAAAGTTAAAGGATATGCTTCTATTACATTTGATGATTGTTTTAGAGTAAGTAATATCAGAATCATTGAAGGAGAAAATAGAATGTTCTGTGCTATGCCAAATGATAAAGTTGGTGAAAAATTTATTGATGTAGCACATCCTACTAATAAAGAAACAAGAGAAATGATTGAAGAAAAAATCTTAGAAGAATATAATAATCCAACTGTTGAAGAAGAAACAGAGGAATAGTACATTTAAGTACTATTTTTTTTATGTTTGCATAATATTTTTCTAGGAGGACTTATGGAAAGTGGAATAGAATTAAATAATTATGGTAGTCATGAAATTAAAGTAGTTGATCGAACAATGATAAATCTAAGTGGTATAAATAAAATAAGTAGTTTTGATGAAGAAGAATTTTTAATGGAATCTAATATGGGAGTGATATTACTAAAAGGAGAAGGATTAGAAATAGTAAAATTAGATACTCATGATGGTAATGTTAAAATTAAAGGTAAATTAAATAGCTTAGCTTATATTGAAGATATTAAAAAAAATAAAGAAGAAAGTTTAATTTCCAAATTATTTAAATAATGAGTAGTAATTTACAATTAATATCTTTTTTAATTTCTTTTATATTTGGAATACTTTTTTATTATATAACAATTTTAAATTTTTATTTAATTGATAATTTTAAGTTAATAATTAAACATTTATTAACATTTATTTATGTTATTGATATGGCTATAATTTATATTATAATTTTTTATCATATAAATAAAGGCTATTTTCATATTTATTTTATATTAATGGTTTTAGTAGGATATATAATGGGCTTTTTACTAAATAAAAAAGTTATTAGTAAAATTATTGTCAAGAAGTATTTTAATAATTGAATTAAATTAAGTAATGTGCTAGTATCAAAGTGAGAATAATAAAATGGGAATGATATGTATGCACATAAAAAAGACTAAAAAAGAAAAAAATAGAATATTTATTATCTCACTAACAATTATTTTATTGTTAGGTTTATTAGTTGGAAGTGTATATAAAGATTGGAAACAAATATTAAAAAATCGGCGTGTAGAAGCCGAATTAACCCAAAAATATGCAACTTTACTTGATGATGAAATTAAATTAAATGCTGAAATAACAAAATTGCAAGATGATAGTTATTTAGCTAGATATGCCAAAGAAAAATATATGTTATCAAGTGAAGGAGATACAATTATAAAATGGCATTAAAATAGTACCTATAATGGTATTATTTTTTTAACAAATTATTTCATCAATTAAACCATAATTTAAAGCTTCATTAGGATCCATAAAGTTATCTCTTTCGGTATCATTTTCAATTGTTTTTAAATCTTTTTTAGTAACATTTGCTAAAATCTTATTTAATTTATTTTTTATTTTTAAAATATGTTCGGCTGCTATTTTAATATCTGTTGCTTGTCCTTGGGTACCACCAAGAGGTTGATGAATCATTATTTCAGAATTAGGTAAACTACATCTTTTACCGATTGTGCCATTAGCAAGCAAAAATGCTCCCATAGAAGCAGCAAGTCCAATGCATATAGTTTTAACATCACTTTTAATAAAATTCATAGTGTCATATATAGCCATTCCACTAGTAATTTGACCACCAGGACTATTAATATATAAACAAATATCTTGATGATTTAAACTATCTAAATATAAAAGTTCAGATACAACAATACTGGCCATATTATCATTAATTTCACCATTAATAAAAACTATTCGATCATTTAATAGACGCGAATATAAATCATAAGCATATTCTTTATTACTACTTTTTTCAATAACAGTTGGAATTATATTCATTTATTTCACCTATAATTATAATATAAAAAATAGTAAGTTTTTATTCAAATATTTTAGAAAATGTGATAAAATTCATATAGTAGAGGGATTGACATATGGAAAGCATTAGAATTACATTAAAAAATGGTGAAACTAAAACTTTTGCAAAGAATACAACTTACTATGATATTAGTAAGGGGTTTAATTTGGAAAATAATATTTTAGGTGTCAAGATTAATAATGAATTATTTGAACTTAGTAATGTTGCAAATAAGGATGCAACAGTTTCTTTTATTGATTTAAATGATTTAACAGGAAATAAAATATATAAAAGTGGTTTGGAATTTATATTTGAAGTAGCTTTAAAAGAGGCGTTTCCTAATTTAGATATTAATTATCAACATAGTGTACCAAAAGGATTTTTGGGTGAAATAATTGGGGATCATATGATAACCCAAGATGATTTGATTGAAATTAAAAATAAGATGGCAAAAATTATTTCTGAAGATATCAAATTTAAAAAATTAAATGTTAAGAAAAAAGAAGCAGTAATATATTATCGTAAAATAAATCAAGAAGAAAAAGCTTTAAATATAGAAAATATTTCTGATAAAGTAATAACTTTATATGAACTTAAAGGTCATTTAAATTATTTTTATTCAGATATGCCATATTCAACTGGTTCTATAAATCAATATGATATTGTTTATTTAGGAAGAAATAGATTAGTATTTATTATTCCAAGTAGTAGAACTAATGGAGTCCTTCCTGAATATGTTCATTACGATAATATAATTAATTCATTTTTAACTGGTAAAAATTGGTTAGAAACTTTAAATATGCAATATGTTACATCTATAAATAAAACAGTTAGTAATAATAAAATTAGAGAATTTATTAAATCTTGTGAATTAGTATTTAATATGAATATTGCTAAGGTTGCTAGTGAAATAACTAATAAAAGAAGAATAAAATTTGTTTTAATTGCTGGTCCATCATCAAGTGGGAAAACAACAACATGTAAAAGATTATCATCTTATTTAATGGCGCAAGGATATGATCCAATAAAGTTATCTATTGATGATTTCTTTTTAGAACGTGAAGATTCACCAAAAGATGAAAATGGTAATTATGATTTTGAGTGTTTAACAGCTATTGATTTAAAATTATTTAATGAAACATTACAAAAATTATTAAATGGTGAAAAAGTAAGTATTCCTACTTTTAATTTTACAACAGGTAAAAAAGAATTTAATGGTAATTATTTAAAATTAAATGATAATAGTATTGTTTTAATTGAAGGACTACATGCTTTAAATGATGATTTATTACCAGGTATAGAAAATGAATTAAAGTACAAAATATATTTAAGTCCTTTTATTCCTCTTAATATAGATCGACATAACTATATTTCAACAATAGATTTAAGATTAATTAGAAGAATAATTAGAGATAATAAAACTAGAAATTATGATGTTAATAGAACTATTCATGTTTGGCAAAGTGTTAGAAATGGTGAAGAAAAATATATATTCCCATATATTCATCAAGCCGATGTCATAATAAATACGGCTCTACCTTATGAAATAGGAGTTGAAAAAGTTTATGCAGAACCCCTTCTTAGGTCGATAAGTGTAGAAAATGATTATTATGAGGAAGCAAGAAGATTACTTAATTTTTTAAAAATGTTTTATCCTATTCCGGGAGAATATGTAAATGAAGATTCAATTTTAAGAGAATTTATAGGAGGTTCTTATGATTAGAGTAGCAATTAATGGTTTTGGTAGAATTGGTCGTATTGCATTTAGAGAAATGATTACAGGAAATGATTTTGATATTGTAGCAATCAATGATTTATCTAAGGCTGAGGATTTAGCTTATTTAGTTAAATATGATACTGTACATCGAACATTTCATGAAAATGAAATTTCATTTGATGAAAACAATATTGTTATAGCTGGTACTAAAAAAATAAGAGTATATTCTGAAAAAGATCCTTTAAATTTACCATGGCGTGAATTAAATGTTGATTTAGTTTTAGAATGTACCGGTGCATTTACTAAATTAGAAGATGCCCATAAACATATTGAAGCCGGAGCAAAAAAAGTTTTAATTTCGGCTCCTGGTAAGGGTGAGATGAAAACTATCGTTTATGGTGTTAATGAAAGTATCCTTGATGGTAGTGAAGAAATTGTTTCGGCAGCAAGTTGTACGACTAATTGTTTAGCTCCTGTTTTAAAGGTTATTAATGATAATTTTGGTATTGAAAAAGGTTTTATGACAACTGTTCATGCTTTTACTAATGATCAAGAAACATTAGATATTACGCATAAAAAAGGTATTTATTCAAGAAGAGGAAGAGCTGCTAGTCAAAATATTATCCCAGCTACAACCGGAGCGGCCTCAGCTATTGGATTAGTCATTCCTGAATTAAAAGGAAAACTTGATGGTCTTGCCTATCGTGTACCTGTTCCCGATGGTTCTTTGATTGATGTAACTCTTGAACTTAAAAATAATCCATCAGTAGATGAATTAAATAATGCTTTTGCAAATAATCAAAATGATACTTTAAAATTTACAAAAGATCCAATTGTATCAAGTGATGTTATTGGCAAAAGAGTAGGTTCATTAGTAGATGGTTTACTTACTAATTTTATTGAAGTAGATGGTAAAAGATTATATAAAGTAGTAGCTTATTACGATAATGAACTAGGTTATACTGTTCAAATGTTAAGATGTGCTAAATGTATGTTTAAATAATTCTACAATTTATGGTTAAAAAAATATTAAAATTATTAAAAATACACCAAAAAAATTAAAAAATGGTGTAAAAAATGCATTAAATACACCAAAAAATTAAAAAAATGGTGTATTTTTTGCTTTTTTAAAGTATAATATAACAAAGAAAGAGGAATATTGTTATGGAACCTTATAAAGCACAATTATTACCATTGGAATATTTATTAGATAAAGAGACAATTATATTGTTAGGAAAAGCAAATGAAAAATATGGTCATTATAAATCTTTACTAAATACATTTAAATTTGATCAAAAATATTTTTTGGACGCCTTAGTTTTAAGTGAAAGTGTAAGATCTTCTAGAATAGAAGGTACACAAATATCCCAAGATGAAATGTATTATCTTAATTATAGAGAATCAAATGATGATTTTGAAGAAGTAAAAAATTTAAAAAAAATGTTAAATTATGCTAGTAAAGAATTAAAAAATAAACCTTTTAGTTTAGATATTTTTAATAAAATGCATAAAATTTTGTTAAATGGGGTTCGTGGAAAAGATAAGAACCCTGGTGTTATTAGGTCTACCCAAAACTATATAGGATTAAAAGGTTTAGGAAAAGAAGGTGCAACTTTTATTCCTCCAATACCATCAGAAGTTCCTAATTTGTTAGATAATTTAATTAATTATATGAATAATTTATATGATGATGAAACATTTATTAAAGCTGCAATATCTCATATCCAATTTGAATCAATTCACCCATATAATGATGGAAATGGTCGATTAGGAAGAGCCCTTATAACTTTACAAATTGCTAAGCAAAAAGAAGATGAACCAATACTTTTTTTATCAGAAATAATAGAATTATATAAGTCAAATTATTATAATGCCTTAACTGAATGTAGACATGGTAATTATCTAACTTTTATTAAATTCTTTTTAAATTGTATTATAGAACAATGTAATAGAAATATTGGAAGAATTAGTAAGATAAATTACGTATATAATAAAGATGAAGAAATAATTAATAATAATATTGGAGGATCTATAATACATAGATTACATCCTTTAATGTTGAAAAAAATAGTTTTTACATCAAATGAAATTGCAAATGAATTAGGTATTCATATTAATTCAGTAAATAGAATATTAAAAAAATTAATTGATCTTAAAATTATAGCCAAAGAAAAAGTATATGGTACAAGCAAAACAACATATCGGTATATTAAAATTTATGAAACATTTGTGAGTATTTTATAAGTTTTTTAAATCAACAATTGCTTGAATATAAGATTCTACTTGAATTTTTTCATTATTATTTAATTTTCTATAATTATCTATAATATTATTTTCTTTTTCATTTAAAGAAAAGTTACTTGGATTGGGATTATCAGTTAAATCCAGTAAATAATCGGTTGAAGTATTTAATATTTCAGCCATTTTTATTATTGTCGAAGTTTTAGGTTTTATCTTATTACTTATATATTGGCTAATAGCTTCTTGGGATACTTCAAGATCTATTGCTAATGATGTAAGTGATTTGTTTTTCTCTTTGACAATCTTTTTTAAATTTTTCATAATCAATCCTCCTTAAATATAATTGCTTGTTAAAATTATATAATTATTGCTTCAAATGTATTTGAAGTTATGATATAATAAAATTGAAGTAATAATTATAAAGGATGATTTAAATGATTAATTCAGAAAAAAAGAAAATGATAATAACTTTAACAATAGGAATATTAATAATGTTAGTATTAGTAATAAGTTCAACCTATGCTTATTTTCAAGTAAATACAGCAAATAATAATACTTCATCAAATATAACAGCAAAAGCAGGAAAAATAGGTTTAGCAACATTAAAACAAGGAATAAGTAATTTGCATATAAAATTAACAAATAATGATATGTCATTAAATAATGCTAATAAAGAATATTATGTTGATGATGAAGAAAATTATGTAGATAATAATGTAGATGGAACACATGTAATATCATCAATTCAAATAACAGATGGAGATACTGATACCAATTATAAATGTAGTGCAGATGTAGTAATAACACTTAATACAGCAGAAGGAAGTATGGGAAGTGTAATAGAAAAAGGAGATATAATACTCAAAATAGAATCGGAAGAAATAGATTTGTATGATATAAAAACAAATAATCCAAAAACAATTAATGTAGCATTTAATATGTATGGAAATGATACAAAAAATATAGGAATATATGCCAAATTAATAAATAAGGAAACAAGTCAAATATATTTAGCAGGAAAGACATTAAATGTTAATATCAAAACGCAAAATATCAAATGTAATGTGATAGTAGATGATAAAAAAGTAGCCAAACTTAGAAGTAAAGATACCCAAGGATATTTAAGTCCAACCATCCAAGGAGGAATGTATCGATATCAAGCAGCATTTGAAGATAGTGATTCATCAGAAATGACTAATTGGATATGTTTTGGAACAACCGAGAATTGTGGAGCAAATGATGAGTTAATAGATAAATATATGTACAGAATAATAGGAATAACTCCAGATGGAGAATTATATTTATTAAAGGAAACTTTTTTGAAAGAAGAAAACTCAACAGGATTTGCTTGGCATTCAAAATATGAAATATCTGATTGTTTAGGAGAAGCATGTGAGTGGCCAAATTCAGATTTGTATAAAAGATTAAATGGAGAAAAATCAAATAGTAATCCAATATTTGTAGATAGTAGTGAATATGAATATATAGCAAAAGGGAGTATGTGGTATAATCTTATAAGTGACCATAACTGGATGTATGGAGATACAACCCCTACAACAGGTTCACAAAGATATAATGGAAATGAAATGTATGCCATAGAAACCGGAAAGACATCAACAAAAAGGATATGGCCAGATGAAGGACAAATCACATGTAGTGAAGTTACTCCATGTTCAGAAAAAGAGTATACATGGAGTAAAAATAAAAGCATAAATGCTAAAATAGGATTAATGTATATACATGATATAGATTATGCATATCCAGGAGGAAACCCAGGAAATGCTACAAATATAAAGAATAGTTGGATACATTTCCAAAAAGATGGATACAACATTTCACCATCGATTGAATGGTTAATCACTCGCCTTGGTGTTTATAAGACAAATGATTCAAAAGTCGAAGCGTGTGGTAAAGGCCCTGTCGGTGACCTAGGCTATGATGCCTTGGCCGCCCCGTTGGCCACCCAGCCTGTCTTCTATCTTTCATCAGAAGCAAAAATCAAAGATGGAGGAGACGGAACAAAAACAAATCCATTTATTTTAGATATAAAATAAATGTCAATTATAATAAAGGTTAAGTTTTACTACTTAACTTTTTTTGTTACAATAAAATTGGTGATAATATGAATTATTTAAGTAAAAATATTATTCAAAATAAGAAAGTAATTTTAAGATGTGATTTTAATGTTCCAATTAGTGATAATAAAATTAGTGATGATAGTAAAATAGTTAAAAGTTTAAAAACTATCAATTATTTACTTGATAATGATAATACAGTTATTATATTAAGTCATTTTGGAAGAGTAAAAAGTGAAGAAGATAAAGAAAAAAATAGTTTAAGAATTGTATATGAATATTTAAAAGATAAAATAGATTTAGAATTTATAGATAATCCTCTTAATTTAGAGGTGATAAATAATTCTTTAAAAAAATGTTTTTTAGTAGAAAATACTAGATATACTGATATTCCAGAAAAAAGAGAAAGTGCCAATGATTTAGAACTTGCTAAATATTGGGCTTCATTTGCAGATGTTTTTGTAATTGATGCTTTTGGTTCTCTTCATCGGGCTCATTCTTCAACTGCTGGTTTAGCAAACTTTTTACCAACATATATTGGTTTTTTAGTAGAGGAAGAATTAAATAACTTACAACCTCTTATAGATATATCACAAAGACCTTTTATTGTTATAATGGGCGGAGCCAAAGTTGATGATAAAATAAAGATAATTGCAAGCTTACTAGAAAAATGTGATAAATTAATTTTGACTGGTGGTATATTAAATACTTTTTTAAAAGTAAAAGGCTTAAATGTTGGAAAAAGTCTTGTTAGTAATGATAATGAAGTTTTAAAATTAGTAAAAGATATTTTAGATAAATATAAATCCAAATTATATTTTAGTAAATATTTTATAGTTGATCGTGGAGATTATGATATTGAAGTAACACTAAATGAAATTGAAAAAGATGATATTATTTATGATAATATATTAGATATAAAAAATTTTAATAATGCAAAATTAGTATTTTTTAATGGAACTTGTGGTAAATATGAAGAAAGATGCTATTCTCATGGTACAGAAAGCTTACTTGCATCCCTTGCTAATTTGAATGCCAATGTTATTATTGGTGGTGGTGATACAGTCGGAGCAGTTAAAAAATTAGGTTATACTGATAAATTTAAATATTTATCAAGTGGTGGGGGAGCTACCCTGGAATATGTTGCTTATGGTAAATTAAAAGCCTTAGACTATATAAATGAAAAAAATGTTGATAAATTATAGGTTATCAACATTTTTCTTTATTAATTAATTATTATAGTTTATAATTAAATTAGATAGTAGTATTGGAGGTTTTGGAAGTGGAAAAGAATGTAGTAACTGAAAATAAAGATTTATATAGTTATTTAGATAAGGAAATAAAAAATAATAAAGAAATTGATACAAATTTAACTTATCCTGAAATAAGAAGAATAGTATTTAAAAATAATATTATTAATAATTTTGATAAAGAATTACAAACATATAAATATTTTATAATGTATATATATTCAAATATGATTAAAACAGCCCAAGAAAAAGGAAATAATATATTTAATATGGAATATGCCGTTATGAATCAAATGGGAGTAATTATATTTGCTTTACCAGAAACACCATTTACTAAATTGTTTTTAAATGAATTACTTACTGAGGAAGAATATCAAAATTTAACTATTTATATTCAACATTTTATTAATGATTATAATTTAGGATCTATTATACCTAATAAATTTGGATTTAGCATAAACTTTAACACAAATATTGCTTATGCTAGTGAAGTATATTTTATGGAAATGCAAAGATTAGCGTTAATTGAAAATAATAATTATGCCAATATTAAACGTTAAATATAATTTTTTGCCATAATTCGACAAACATTGACACACCTTGACAATACTTGTCAAAACTTCCTATGGCTTTTTGTCAAATAATCTTTTATAATGAATTTACAAGCAGTACAAAATTGATTTATTTTAAAGGAGAAAGGATTTGACAATGAAATCAATTAATGTTTTAGTTATTGACAGTAATAAAACAATAACTAATGATATTGAGAAGTATTTTAGTAGTCATGAAGTAATTAAGGTTGTAGCTTGTAAAAATGATGGTGAAGAAGGACTTAGTTATATTATTAATAATGTAAATAATATTGATGTTATACTAATGGACTTAATTTTACCAAAAATGGATGGTTTATTTATTTTAAGTGAGTTAGCTAAAAGAAATATTCAAAAAAATATTTTGATTATGACTAATTTTAAAAATGACCGCATCTTAGAAGAAGCTAATAGTTATGGAATTAAATATTATATGTTAAAGCCAATTAATTATTTAGGTTTAGAAAAAAGATTGTTAAATATGAATGATACAATTCAAACAGTCAATAATAAAATATTTAATCAAGAAGCAGTTATTACTGATTTATTACATAATTTAGGAATACCATCACATATTAGAGGATATCAATATATAAAAGAAGGTATTTCCATAGTATATCGTAGTAGTAAAATGTTATCATATATTACTAAGGATGTATATCCAGAAATTGCTCGTAAATTTGATACAACTCCGACCAGAGTTGAAAGAGCAATTAGACATGCTATTGAAATTAGTTGGACTCGTGGTGATATAAATTTAATGGAAGATATTTTTGGTAATAGTCTTAATGTTAATCGAGATAAACCAACTAATGCTGAATATTTAGCAACGTTGGCTGATAAATTAAGAGTTGATAATAATTTAGTTTATAGTTAATATAAATTCTAAATACAAGTTAGTTTAGCTAATTTGTATTTTTTTTCTTTCTATATTTTGATATAATGGAATTGTGATAATTATGAAAAATAGTGGATTTACATTAATTGAATTAATTGCAGTTATAGCTATTTTAGGAGTACTGGGGACAGTTATTACTGTTAGTTTGACTAAAAATCTTAGTAATACAAATGAAAAAGGTTGTAATGATTTTGTGAATGAAGTGGAAGATGCTGGCTGTGTTTATGCTGCACTTGAAGAACAAATAACTCCCTGTAATAGAAATAATTGTCAACCAATAAAATTAGATATTTTAATAAAGTCAGGACTTATTAAAAGTGAAACTGATGCTTGTACTAATAAAAGCATTGATAAAAATGCCACAGTAAGTGTTACTTGGAATGCTAGTGGTGAAAAAACATGTCATTATAATGGGGTAAGAGAATATGAAGGATAGAATTGTTGAATATTTAGAAACTATTGATAAAGCAAGAACATTAATGGAAATAAATGATGCGCTTAATTTGAGTTCCGTAGATGATTTACAAAATTTACAAAATACCTTAGAAGAGTTAATTAAAGAAGGTATTGTTCATGAAACAAAAAAAAGTAAATATATTTTAATGAAAAATTGTGCTTCACTACATACTGGAAAAATAGATATTGCCAAATCTGGCTATGCTTTTTTAATGCAAGATAATGGTGAAAATGATATTTTTATCAGTAAAGATAATTTAAATGGTGCAATTGAAGGAGATACAGCTCTTGTTGATGTTTTTACAAGAAATGGTAAGCAAGAAGGAACAGTTATTAAAATACTAGATCGAAAATTAAAAAATATAGTTGGAGAAATTCTTTTTGAAGATGGTATTCCTTCTTTAATATTAGAAGATAAAAGATTAAATATAGAGGTAATATTAAAAAATAATTTTGCTAATCTAGTAGATGGTCATAAAGTATTAGTTGAATTAACTAAGCAAATAGACGATAAAAAATTTATTGGTACAGTTATTAAAATAATTGGTCATAAAAATGATCCAGATATTGATATATTAACAATTGCATCTAAATATGGAATAGAATTAGATTTTAGTGAAGATGTCAAAAAAGAATTACTTAATATTCCAGAAAAAGTTTTAGATAAAGATAAAATTGGAAGAACTGATTTAACCAAAGAAGTTATTTTTACAATTGATGGTGATGATACCAAAGATATAGATGACGCAATAAGTATTGAAAAATATAATGATTATTATAAATTAGGAGTTCATATTGCTGATGTATCATATTATGTAAAACCAAATATGCATTTATATGATGAAGCATATGCTAGGGGGACATCTAGTTATTTGGCTGATAAAGTTTTACCAATGCTTCCTCATGAATTATCTAATGGTATTTGTTCTTTAAATCCTGGGGTTGAAAGACTGGCAATTAGTTGTGTAATGGATATTGACTTAGAAGGAAATGTTAAAAATTATGATATATTTCCATCAGTTATTAAAAGTCGTAAGCAAATGACCTATAAGTGTGTTAATAAAATATTAGAAGAAGGAATTATTCCCGAAGGATATGATGAATTTAGTGATAAATTATTAACAATGCAAGAACTTGCTCATATTTTAAGAAAAAGAAAAATAAAAAAAGGTTATATTGAATTTGATATTCCTGAGGCTAAAATTATTCAAGACGAGACTGGTAAATGCACGCAAATAATAAAAAGAGAACAACATGAAGGGGAAAAATTAATTGAAGATTTTATGATTGCTGCTAATGAAACAATTGCAACTCATTTTTATAATTTAGATTTACCTTTTATTTATCGGGTACATGGAGTACCTAAACCAGAAAAAATTAGTGATTTTTTAAATCTATTAAAAATTCTAAATATTAATGTTTCTACCAAAGGTATAGAAACATCACCAAGAGATATGCAAAAATTATTAAATGAATTAAAAGACCATAAAGATTTTGAAATATTATCTAGTATGTTACTTAGAAGTATGCAAAAAGCAATATATAGTACAGATAATATAGGTCACTTTGGCTTAGGACTTAAAAATTATACACATTTTACTTCCCCAATTAGAAGATTTCCCGATACAACGGTTCATGGATTAATTAGAACTTATTTATTTGATAAAAAAATAGACCGGGAGACAGTCGATTATTATTCTAAAACGTTAGTAGCTATTGCTGAACATTCATCAGAAAGAGAAGAAGCCGCAGTTAATGCTGAGAGAGAAGTTGTTGATATGAAGATGGCTGAATATATGATGGATCATATTGATGAAGAATATGAAGGAGTAATAACAACTGTTACCAACTTTGGCTTTTTTGTAGAATTACCAAATTTAGTTGAAGGTTTAGTACATATTAGTACACTTAATGGTTATTTTAATTATGTTCCTGAGCTACTAGCATTAGTTAGTAATGATAAAAAGAAAATTTATCAATTAGGCGATACTGTTAAAATAAAAGTAGTTGATGCTAATAAGGAAATGGCTATGATAGATTTTGAGGTGCAAGATGGAGATAATTAATCGTAAAGCTAAATTTGATTATTTTATTGAATCTGAAATTGAAGCTGGTATTGTTTTATCCGGAACAGAAATAAAATCTTTAAGAAAAGGATCTGCTGATTTAAAAGATACTTATATAAGAATAAAAAATAATGAAGCTTATATAATTAATATGTATATTGCTAAATATGAAGAAGGTAATGTATTTAATCATGATGAAAGGAGAGAAAGAAAACTATTACTTCATAAAAAAGAAATTCAAAAATTAAATGAGCTTGCTCAAAGAGATGGCTATACTTTAATTCCTATAAGAGCTTATTTAAAGAAAAATTTAGTAAAAATAAGTATAGGAGTATGTAAGGGTAAAAAGCAATTTGATAAAAGAGAGGCTATAAAGATAAGAGATTTGAAAAAAATAGAAAGATAAAGGTGGTAGTAATGAAGAAGTTTATGAGAAAGTTTTTTAAACAAAAGAAAATATATTTAGCTATTGAGTTTATTTTATTAGTAGCTATTATTGTAGGGATAGTTTTATTAATATTAAAAAAAGAACCAATGAATGAAGTTGAAAAACCAAAAGAAGAGGAAAAACAAAAAGAAGTATCTATTATAGATGTTAATAGTAAATCAAGACCATTTGCTATAATGATTAATAATGCATCTGAGGCTAGACCATATCAAAGAAATTTACAACAAGCCTATATTGTTTATGAAATTATTAATTATGCTGATGGTTCAACAAGATTTTTAGCATTATTTAAAGATAAAGATATTGATGAAATTGGTCCAATTAGAAGTACTAGACATTATCATTTAGATTATGTTTTAGAAAATGATGCAATCTTTGTTCATTGGGGTTATAGTCCAAAAGCACAAACTGAAATTAAAAGTTTAGGTATTGATAATATAAATGGTTTAACTTATGGTTCTGATTCAACTCGGGAAAATATTAAAGGTAATAGTTATTTCTGGACTAATAAAGTAGCTAATTTAAGTATTGCTCATCGTCGTTTTACAAGTACTGAACTTTTAAATAAAGCCACTGAAAAATTAAAATATAATAAAGAAACTGATCAAGAAAATTTACTTAAATATACTGCCAAAGAATTAGATGTAAAAAATATGGCCAATAGTACAGTAGCAAACAAAGTTGATATTTATTATAATAAAACAAATAATATGACTTATGAATATAATCCTGAAACAAAAACTTACCTTCGTAGTGTTAAAGGAGTAGCTCATATGGATGCAGCAACTAATAAACAATTAGAAGTTAAAAATATAATTACTTATAAAATAGATGATGTACCACTTGCTGGGGATACCGAAAGTAGACTAGATTTAAAAAATATTGGTACTGGAAGTGGATACTATATTACTGATGGTTATGCCATAGAAATAAATTGGTCCAAAAAATGTCGTGAATGTCAAACAAAATATACTTATAAAGATGGTAGTGAATTAGTATTAAATGATGGAAATACATTTATACAAATTCAACCAAAAGAACAAGAATTAATTATTTCATAATTATAAATAAAATTAATATAATTTTTACTAGGAGGCAGAAATGGAAAAATTAATTGAATTTGTTGGCAATAATTATGTTTGGTTTTTAACGATTACTATCATTTTGTTATTTGCATTAATTGGTTATATTTATGATAGTAAAAGAAATAAGAGTGATTTACTTAAAAGATCAGAAGAAGAACTTAATGAGGAGTCTATTGAAAAGATAATGGTTCCCGAAGGTAAAAGTTTATCAGATTTGATTAGTAAATCGAAAAATATTAATCCTGAAACTAAAACAGTAGAATTAACTGATAAAGAAATATTAGAGGATGTAGAAAAAAATGTTAATAATTTAGAACAAACTAATATTGAAGTTAATAAAGAAAATGAAGTAAGTAATGATATACAATAAAAAAGCAGATTGATCTGCTTTTTTATTGTTAAATTGTTTATGCTTTAAAATAACTGCATCTTTTAATTCCTTTTTTATAATAATTTATTAAGGACTTTTTATTTTAAAAAAAATTTGCTATAATAAGAAAGCAAAGATAAAAGGAGTGAATTTATGAGTTTATCTTGGATATGGAGTATATTTACTAAAATAATTGATATTGGAATAGTATGGTTAGCATTTTACTATATTTTAAAAAATGTTAAAAATAATATAAAAATGGTTTTAATAGTTAAAGGTGTTGTAATAATACTTATTGTTAAAATACTTAGTGATTTATTAAATTTATATACCGTAGGTGTTTTACTAGAATATATAGTAGCTTGGGGACCATTAGCCATAATTGTTATTTTTCAACCAGAAATTAGAAGTGTTTTAGAATCTTTGGGTAGAACACAACTTTTAGGACGACATAAAATTTTAACAGTAGATGAAAGAGAAAAAGTTGTTTATGAAATTATGAAAGCCGTAGAATACTTTAAAAAGAATCGAATTGGGGCTTTAATGGTTATTGAAAGAGAAATATCTTTGGAAGAGTATATTAAAAACTCAACTAAAATTTATGCTGATTTATCTGATGATTTATTAGAAACAATTTTCTTTCCAAATTCTCCAATGCATGATGGTGGAGTAATTATTCAAGGTGATCGTATTACTTGTGCCGGAGCTGTATTTAAAACGAGTATGTCTCCATCTGTATCAAAAAGACTTGGTACTAGACATAGAGCAGCCTTAGGAATTGCTGAGGAAAGTGATGCAATTGCTTTAATAGTATCCGAAGAAAATGGTCGTATTTCCATTGCATGTAATAATGAACTTGCTTATAATTTAACATTAGATGAATTTAGAATGAAATTAATTGAAGAATTAAATCCAAAAGCCGAAGTTTTCTTTGAAGCCGAAGAAAATGCAGAAAGTGGTGAAGAAAATGAGTAAGTTCTTTAAGAAAATTGGTAAAATATTTTTATTAATATTTGAAAGTATTTATGGTGTTATAGATAAAATAATTATTATGCCTATAAGTAGACTTGTATATAATATTAATAAATCCTTAGCAGGAAATAATATCAGTTTTAATAAACTTCTTAATCGTCCACAATTTTTAATTATTATTTCCTTAATATTTTCTATAATTTGCTTTCTACTAATTGATAATAAAGTTATAAGTTTAGTTAGTACAGAAGCAGAAATAATAAAAAATGTTCCAGTTAAAGTTGTATATAATGAGGAAGCATTTGTAGTTGAAAATGTTCCAGATACGGTTGATATTACAATTGCTGGTCGTAAAAGTGATATTTATTTAGCTAAACAACTTGGTGAATTTGAAGTTGAACTTAATTTATCAAAATATACCGAAGCTGGTACATATAAAGCTTATTTTACTTCTAGTAAAGCAATTGATTCAGTAGATTATATTTTAGATCCATCTTATTTAACAGTAACGATTAAAGATCGAGTTAGTGAAGTTCAACAAGTAACTTATGATGTAGTTGGAACTGATGATTTAGATCCAAAATTAAGTGTTGATTCTGTCACTCTTGATAGTAATGAGGTAATTGTTAAAGGAAGTCAAGATAGACTTGATGAAATTGCCTCAGTTAAAGCCTTAGTATCAGTAGCTGATGAAGCTTATACTGAAAAAGGAACTTATGAACTTACAAGTATTCCTCTTGTAGCTTATAATGATAAAGGTGAAATTGTAAAAAATGTAGAAATAGTACCAGGTACTTTAACAGGTACATTAGTATTAAATAGTTATAGTAATACAGTACCTCTTACAGTAATGACCACAGGTAAATTATTAAGCGGTAAAGCAATTGCATCAATTACTATTAATGGTAGTGCTAGTTATACAGTTGATGTTTATGGTGATGAAAGTGTTAAAGATATTACATCCGTACCTGTTGTTATTAATGTTGATGGTTATGGTTCAGAATCTGCAAAAAGCTTTACAGTAGGAATTAAAAAACCAAATGGTGTCAGATATATAAGTTCTAAAAATGTTGCAATAGCAGTAACATTTGGTGATGAAGCCCAAAAAACTGTGGGTATAAGTGAAATTACAACTAAAAATATTGCTGATGGATATACAGCAAATATTAGTTCAGAAAAGCCAATTGTTCAAGTTAAAGGTGTTCAATCTAATATTGATAATATTGACAATGTTAAAGCATATGTTGATTTATCAGGACTTGGTGAAGGCGAATATGAAGTGGAAGTTAAGATTGATAATACTAATCCACTTGTAAGTTATGTTGTAAATAATACTATCAAAATTAAAATAGTAAAAAATTAAAAAAAAATAATGACTTATTTAGTCATTGTTTTTTTATACATTACTTTTAGGATAAGGTTTTCTTTCATCAGTGTGATAAAGTAAATAATCAATTGATACATTATAGTAATTAGCTAAAATTATTAATTGTTCATAACTCATTTGACTGATTTCACTTTCGTAACGTGAATATTGTTGTTGAGAAATGCTTAATACTTTGGCAATATCTTTTTGTAACTTATCATTATCTTCTCTAATTTCTTTAAATCTATTCATTTATTAACACCGAATTTATTTTCTCATACTCAATTTATTTGTATTGACGGATACTCATTTTATGAATATAATTAAATTACGATACTCATAATATGAGTATGAGTAAGGATGGTTTAAATGAAATATAATGAAAAATATCGAAAAGAAATAATAGTTATATGTGTAATAATAGAAATAATATTAGTACCATTAATAGTTAGAAATATAATAAGTTTAAAAAATAAAGATGATAATGATAATAGTATTCCTAATTTTAATGAAATAGGAAAACAAGAATTTGGGATAATGTATAGAGATAATGATACAGATCAATATAAGGCTTATAATGGAAGTATAATAGATGCAATAAATAATAAATATGTTTTAAATGTTAATAATAGTAAATGTAGTGATGGAAGTGGAGCAACAGTAACCCCAAGTAGTGTACTTTCCATAAATGGAAGTACAGTAACTATAAAAAGTAATAAGACAGTATATTGTACATTATACTTTGACTTAAAAAAATTAGAAATAACAAATGCTAATAAAGTATGTGATTTAGGAACAAGTATGAGTGTAGAATTTACAACATCAGATCCAGTAACAGAATACTATTATAGTACAAATGGTAAAGATTTTACTAAAAGTAGTGAAAATATATATTCAATACAAGGAATAAAAGATGGAAGTACACAAAAAATATATGCATACGCAAAGAGTAGTGATGGAACTCAATCACCAACGAAAGAATATAGTTTTACAACGCAATCAATAGGAAGTACAGTTACAGCAGCTCAAATAAAGGCAAGTAAGCCAAAAGATTTAAGTACAACCATCCAAGGAGATATGTATAGATATCAAGCAGCCCCAGCAAGTGCCGATGAAGCAGCCAAAATGACAAATTGGATAATGTTTGGAGAAGAATGTACAAATGATTATATGAATTTAAGTGAAGCAGATAAAATAGATAAATATATGTATCGAATAATAGGAATAACACCAGAAGGTGAAACGAAACTTATTAAAGAGACATTTATAAAAGAAGGAACAGAAACAGGATTTTCGTGGAATGATAGATTTTATGTAGACCCAGCAGAAGAAAAATACTGTCCAAATGGCAAATGTCCAGATTGGCTAGATAGTGAATTATTCAAAAGATTAAATGGAACAAGTAACGGAACGCAAACAGGAAATGGACAAACACTAGATAAAGAATGGACAGATATCTTTGTCGATAGTGAAAAATACGACTACCTACGTTCCGGAGATAATGAAAATGGAGGAACAAGCGCAAGTAAATGGTATAATCTAATTTCTGACCATCAATGGTTATATGGAGATACCAAGGACTTTGATACATTAAGTAAATATAATGGAGATGCAATGTATGCAATAGAAAGTGGAGCAATAGACACAACCCACTATGTCGGAACAAGTGAAAACATAACAGAAGAAACATACAATTGGAAAGACAATCCACCATTAACAGCAAAGATAGGATTAATGTATATGTATGATTATTATTATAGTTATTATGATGGTGCTGATGAAAATACAAGAGGAAATGCCGGAGCATATAGTAAATTAACAAATGCATGGTTACATTTTCGAAGAGATGGATACAACACATCAAAAACATTCGAATGGTTAATGTCTGGTCGGGGTATACAGAGCCCGAGTATCCTGAATGTAAATGCGTGGCTCGTGGGTACTGACCCCCGCTGGTTGTACGTTAATCTTGGCGTTATCGGTGGTGTCCGGCCTGTCTTCTATCTTTCATCCACAGTGAAAATCCTAGGAGTTGGAACGAAAAGTAGTCCATACAAAGTGATTCTTAGCTGAGGACAGTTTTTAAAAAAGTCTGAAAATAAAAGAAAAAAGCAGTAAAAAAGTGCGACCAGAGGTCAAT
>CANQVV010000010.1 GCA_947627385.1 uncultured Bacilli bacterium | reverse complement strand
TATATTAGTTAATGACTTATTACTAACTATTATCTAGCTCCAAAAGTTGTCGTACTTCTTCCTTTAGGGCTCCATTGAGGAATCTATCCGAACTTTTTAGTTCGTTTTTTTTTTGCCGAAAATTTGCCAAATAAATTGATAATTAAAAATAATAAGTATATAATAATAGACTAAAAAATGTTAGTAAAGATATTGAAGCATTAAGTAGTATGATTCGATGAAAATAAAGATGTTATAGTACTAAAAATAATGGATGTTCCAAATAGGCCATACTATTTAGCAGATAAAGGAATAAAATCTAGTGGTGTATTTTTTAGACAGATGAAATGATAAAAAATTTAATAAAGGAAAAACATGATACATTTGAGAGTGAAATATCTCATAATCAAAATTTACATTTCACATATTTAAAAAAGGTATTTCAAAACTTTTATCAGATGAATATCCATTTTACATAAAATGTGTGATTTTTGAAGAAAACAATAAAATTATATTTAAAGATAGAAAAAAGTTTAATGGTTCTCTTATTAAACAACTTGAAGATACATTAGAGTACTTAAGAGTAAAAGTTATAAATATCTTCCACAATTGCCCATTGAAAAATAATCCGAACTTATTTAAGTTTATACTCTAATATAATCTAGATATATTTAACATATTTCTAGTTCATTATTTTAAAATTCTAATATAAAAGGATTAGATTTAGTACCATCCCCACTTGCTATCTTTGCACTGGAATAAAGATAAAAAGTTGGACGTACACCAAAAGATGAAGTTAAATTTAAATGATTGTAAGATCCATTACTCTCAATTGTCCAGCCATATGCTTGTTCCCCACCACTAGTATAAACAACCATAGAAGGAAAACCATAAACAGGTAATAACCATTCATGATCAATTGATAAATTTAAATTATCCTTTCTAAAATGAAGCCATGATTTTTTAACATTTTCTCTATTATTAGGATTACCTCTTGAACTTTCATCATTACCATCATAGTAACTATAATAATAATCATGAAAATATAGCATACCAATTTTTGCAGTTATTGAGTTACTATCATTCCAATAATAACCTTCATCATAATAGCAATTACAATCACTAAAATAGGAACCAGCCGAAAGCCAGTTTGAAGACATAAATAATTCAAAGACAACCTCACCTGACATCGTGATTATTCCACCAGAAGGCCTCCCGGCACCATACCTCCATTTATGTTCACTAATTAAACTATACCAATTACTTGAATTATCCATCTCAGAATTTAAATAATCATATTGCAAACTATTAATAAATAAATTTGTATTTCCACCATCATTAGAATTTCCAGTTCCTTTTATTTTTCCATTACTTGTTCCGTTTATTCTTTTGAATATTAGGCTTTTCTCCCATGTACAAGCCGAAGAGAGTTGACCAGTTATAGATTCATCACTAGGACGAGTTGGAAAATAACTAAATAATTCATTGCTGTCTTCTTTGATAGTTGTTTCTTTCACAAACTGCATTTGACCATCATCAGTTATCCCAATTATTCTGTACATATATTTATCTATTAATTCTTCACTTGTTCCACAATTCTCTGTTGTTCCAAAACATATCCAATTGGCTACATTATCTGTCCCTTGATATCTGTACATATCTCCTTGGATGGTTGGACTTAAATTTGGTACATTACCTGTATTATTTTTTTCAGAGGCCATACAGGTATGCATATCTGTATAATTTTTACATAATGTTCTTAAATTAGGATTTTCTTTATCAAAATACAATGTACAATATATTGTCTTATTACTTTTTAATATTACTGTACTTTCTTTTATAGATAGTACAGTACTTGGTGTTACTGGTGCTCCACTCCCATCACTACATTTACTTTGCTCTATATTTAATACATAACCATTATTTAATGCATCCGCAATATTCCCATTATATTCTTTATAACTATCAGTACCATTATCGTGATACATTATCCCAAATTCTTTATTTATTACTTCATTAACATTTGCATTATTATCTTTATTTTTTAAACTTATTATATTTCTTACTATTAATGGCAATAATATTATTTCTATTATTACTCCTAGTATTATTAATTCTTTACGATATTTGTTGATTACTTCCATATTATACAGTCTCCCTTATTTTATAAGACAATTATATAATATTCCTCCTTGGAGTGTCAAAATTTTTGATGTAAATTCTGTTTATTTTTTGTCGGCAAATAAAATGATAATTAAAGAATAAATATATAATTATTATCCCTATTTTGAATAATTTTCTTCTCTATCTGGAAAGGAGCACTAATAATATAAACCTCGTTTTGTGGACATAGAAACGAGGTTTATATCAAAACATACAAGTCTTGTACTTAAAAATTATTTCCAAGATGGGCCACCAATAGAATTACCTACTATATTATATTCTGTCCACACTGTCCAATATCTTTCAACATATACACTATTATTTCTTTGAGATTTAGTTGGTCGTGGTACGGAAAATTGTATCTTACTATTTAATTCATCATTTTCCATTAGTGTATCAATTAATTTACTATAACAGAATATATTCTCATATGTATTTCCATCCTTTTTATAATCATAACAATTTAATGTATCACTATATTCTTCTGAGGATACATTACCTAATGTCTGACTATATGCTCTTATTGCTGCTATCATCTTACTATCCATCTCTATCTTCATAGCAAAATCAGTATTTTTACTAGTATCTTCAAAATTTACATTATATATATTTTCCCCATTTGCTTTGATTTCTTCCACTGTCTTTTTAGCTTTTAATGATATCATCGGATTAGTATAGGTTGTACTATATGTCCAGTTTACTGCTGGTTCCCTATTATTTGGATTTATATCATCACTGGATATTGATCTGTATGTTAAATTTAATTTTCCACTATCATACAAACAATATTTACATGTTGATTGACATTTTCCATCTTCACAACATTCACTTTTAAAAGCTGTTTCATTAGGTAATTTTTGATAATTTTTTCCATAATAAACTATTTTCCCATTTTCCACTACTTCCATACATTTATATTTTAATGATTGACCACATTCTGGGCAACAACGAATATTATATTGTTCCTCAGTACATTCTTCTCCTGTTTCACAATAAAATTTATTATTACTTTTGCTGCATACTCCTGGTTTTGGGCAATCAGGATCTTCTGGGCAATTAGAACATACCCCATCTTTTATATCACGACATTTATCACAATCTGGATCTTGTGGACATTCTGGATCACAAACATTATCTGGAGTCTCTATACATTTATTACAATCGGGATCATTATCACAATTTAAATCACATTTACCATCAGAAGTTACTTTACAACATGATCTATTATATTCTTCTTTGGTACAGCTTTGACCATTTTGACAATAGTATTCACCATTGTTTTTTGTACATTCATAAGTATTATTGCAATCAGGATCACCTGAGCAATTTGGATCACATATATTATCTGGCGCTTCTTTACATTTATCACAATCTGGATCATGATTACAATTTAAATCACATTTACCATCTGTTGTCGATTTACAACATGATGTATTATATTCATTTTTCGTACATTTTTCTCCCGTGTCACAATAATATTCTTCATTTACTTTTTCACATACATATTTTTGGTTACAATCAGGATCACTATCACAATTTAAATCACATTTACCATCAGAAGTTGCTTTACAGCATGATGTATTATATTCTTCTTTAGTACAACTTTGACCATTTTGACAATAATATTCTCCATTATTTTTTGCACATTCATAGGTATTATTGCAATCAGGATCATTTGGACAATTTGGATTACAAATATTATCAGCAGTTTTTGTACATTGATCAATATTTACTACATATTTACATACATAAACTCCATTATTTATTTCTTCTCTTCCAGCTCCACTTCCTATTGAATATTGCTCTTTTAAACATTCTTCTGTATTACCACAACTGGCTTGTTCTTTTAATATTTCTGATATTAAATTATCGTTTGCTCCCCATATTCTTCCTAAACTTCCTTGGCTTATTCCCCATTTATAATTATTATAATATTCTCCTAGGTTCTCTATTTTTAATGTATAATTATATATTCCTCTTTCTTTATTTAATGGAACTGGTAAACCATTTTTTAACATACTTCCATTTTCTATATCAACATTCTTTTTTAATATTACTGAACCTGAGGCATGCAAGGTCATAAATTGTGTTGGTGTTGCATAACTTCCAAATGCTTCTATACTTTCTTGCATATTTTTCACTTTGGATATTACTGTATTTCTATATCCACAATTATAGGTTCCTCCACTTTGGCTACATCTATATATACTTATAGTCTCATTTATTTCTGTATTCTTCCATCCTGTTTGACATTCTGTATATCCTTTATCACTTGTTTCTACTTCACATCTTGATGTCTTTACTCCACTCTTTGTTATTTGTCCTTCTGGCTCTAATATTTTATTTACTTGACTATTCATATACTTTTCTTCATAGTTGAATTTTATTTTTGGTTGAAAGTTATAACTCATTGTCCAATTACTACAACTTTGAAATGAACTTATTATTTTTTCTAATCTATCATTTGTTTCCTTTAAATTATTTAAATTGGTATTATTTCTAGCACTATTGTAAGCATTAAAAGCAGCTTGTAATTCATTTTGAGCTATATTTATATCACTTTTAAATGTGTCTATATCTATATTCGAAGTATAACAAGTCTTTGTCCCCTTTACATTGGCTTGTAAACTAAAATATGTTCCACTCATTACATTTTGAGTTCCTGGCAAAGTTATTTTATAATCTTCTTTACACCATACACTACAATATTTATTTCCATCACTTACCAAGTCTGTGGCTTGATATGAATTTCCATTCTTATCTTCTCCATTGATAATACATGATTTAACATTATTCTCCGTTGGAGTTTGGCATTTATTACTTTTTTCTTCATATCCTTCTTTTATATACATTGTTGTACTTTCTTGCGTACATGATGGACTTGTTAATTTTGTAGTACATGCTACACACGTGTTATTATAATCATTTTTAAATTTTGTACAATCCTCAGCTGGACCTCTACCACCATTACAACTACTTTCTAATTCTTTACAAGTTGGATTACAAAGCCTTATACTATTTGAAAAATCTTTGATTTGAGTACCACTTGTACTATAAACTACAAAAAAACTTTGTCTTTTAGCAGTATTACCACTACTAGATTTTATTTTATAAGCTTTTGTACTAATTGTACCATCTTGATATTCTAAATGAAAATTATACTTTAAAGCTTGACAATTATATTGATTTTTTACTCCCTTAAATTCTATTTTTACCTTAAAATCACCAGAACCATTAGTTAAATATTGTAACATATCACTTGGTAATTGTTTACCCACAGATTGAAAAGAACTATCATTAGATCCTTGAACAAATAATTCATAATCCACATTATAAGAACTACAATTTTCACAATTAAAATTAATTTTTAAAGATGGTGAATTATTAAAATTTTTTGCTTTAAAAGTATAAGTAACTGAGCTTTTATGAATAGCATTGTTTGCCGAATCATATTCGGTATTACTATTATTAACAATAGGAGCACTATTCCAAGTAATTGATGCTATTCCATTTTCAGTATAATTAATTGCACCATTTAAGCCAGCAATTATCAACCTTTTTACTTCATTTTCTAAGCTATTCCTATCTATTCCACTCCAATTAATATTAGAATTAACATTTGTCAAATCATTCATTCTTATATTATAACTATTATTTAATTTTGATGCTTTACTATTTATGGTTTCATCAGTACGATATTTATTAAAATACCATTTATATCTCTTATATAAATCACTATTATTATCATTATTATCATACTGACCAGGCCAAAACATAGAATAAAGACGCAAAGCCATTGTAGTAGCAATATTTTCTTCAGTAACTCCCATATTACCATTATTTTTATTAACACCATTTTGCATAGATATACCGCTATTAATTAAAGCAATTGCCCCATATTCATATGCTAATTTCTCTGCCGAACCATTACCATCTAATAATTTACCCATACAAGTAAATTCAGTAGGATATATACTATTTCCATATCTATTTTTAGGTATTCCAGGAGAAAATCCAGGATTTATACAATATGAAGTATATAAATTACCACCAATTTTTTGATCAGTAACTCTTAATATTTCGTTACCTGTACCATTTAAATTAACATTAGTTGGTGTGGAAAAATTACTTTGAGCCCAAAAAGTAATTCCATCACATGATTCAGCATAAGTAGTTTTCATAAAAATACAAGTTATAATTATTAAAATTATATATTTATATGTTTTTTTCATAGTTATTCTTCTTTCTCTTCTTTTTTAATACTTGTAATAATTTTACTATAATTATAATTATTAAAACTATTGCAATTATTATTAAAAAGGTATAAAATGCAACTTTTAAATTACTATTATAATTATTAGTAATATTACCATTAGGTTTGTTTTCTGTATCTTCTTTATTTAAACTAGCTTTATACTTATTTAATTGTTCATTAAAATCCTTTTCATCTATATCGTTAAAAAAAACAAATTGTTGACATAACGAAAAATCTTTATAATCATTACATATTTCATAATCATAAAAATAATTATATCGAGGCAATTTTAAAGAAATTGTTCTATACAATTCACCTGGACAAGCAGAATTAACCGATGAATATACTTCAACTTTAAAATTCACTACTGAATCAATGTCAAACCAATTAAATGTAATTAAACCATCTTCCGTATCAGCATAATTATATATTATTTCTTCATTATTAAAATCATTAGTTATTTTTAAATAGACATCATCAGTAATATTTAATATATCTATTTGAAAAAAAATTCTTTCTGCATCCATATCAGTATATTGAACTATATCTTGTTTAGTTTCATAAGAAATTTTTATATTATTAACTAATTGATTTAATTCTAATTGTTCATTTAAAGAGCATCTAGAATCAGCTTGAACTGGAATTATAAATATAAACATAGATAAACATATAAATAAAACTTTTTTCATCCTTACTCCATTCTATAATTAGAATATCACATTATAAAATTTTATACAATAAATAATTTCAAATTTGCTAACTTGAAAAACTTATGATATATTTATCTTGGTGAATAAAAATGACAAAAGCATCTAAAAAAATTAATGACTTATCTAAACAATTTTTATTAATTATATTTTATTTTCTTATTGTCCTATTAATAACTAGTTTATTTTCACCATTTATTACTAAAAATAATTATCTTAATAATAATTTAATATATATATTAATTGATTTAATAACTTTAATTATTTTTTTATTTATATTTCGTCAAAGAATTATTCCTCAATTTACAGATTTTAAAAAAAATGGCAAAAAATATTTACGAGATTGTTATCCTTATTATATAATTGGTCTAATCATAATGATTGTTAGTAATACCATTATTGGTTCATATATTACGATGCCAACTAATGAAGCTGTTAATAGAGAATTAATCAATATTTATCCTTATTATGCTGTCTTTTCAATGGTTATTCTATCTCCGATTATTGAAGAATTATTAACCAGAGAATTACTAAAAGATACTTTTAAACATCAAATCATTTATATTTTATTATCAGGTTTAATATTTGGCTCTCTTCATATGCTAGTTCTTTTACAAACAGGTAATCTAATTCAACTATTATATATTATACCCTATGGAGCATTAGGTTGTGCTTTGGCTAAAATATATGCTAAATCTAATAATATCTGGACTAATATTTTCTTTCATTCTCTACATAATTTCATTTGTATTACGATTATTTTAGGAGCTGCATTATGAAAAAGTTTTTAATATTTTTTACTTTATTTGTTATTTTAGTATTCTTATATGGTCATTACATTGAAGTTAACTTTTTAACTACTCATAAATATACAATTAAAGATAATGATATACCTAATTCTTTTAAAGAACTTAAAATAGTACAATTTTCTGATGTTTTATATACCAAAGAAAAAAATAGTCAAAAATTATTTGAGAAAGCTATCAAAAAAATAAATGCTGAGAATGCTGATATTATTATATTTAATGGTGATTTATTTAATAAAGATATTAAATATAATGAAAATGATTATAACTATTTAAAAAAAGAATTAAAAAAATTAGAGGCTTCTTTATATAAATATGCTGTTATTGGTGACAATGATCAAAAGTTTATCGAAAAATATAAAGATATTTTATATGAAGCCGATTTTACTTTATTAGATAATGAAAGTACTCTGCTTTTCTATAAAGATGAAACACCAATTAATATTATTGGTCTTAGCGATACCAGTAATATTAGTGAACTTATGCAAAAAGATGTTGCTTATAAATATAGTTTAGCTATTATTCATAAACCTCTAAATATTGATAAAATTACAGAAAAAAATATTCATACTATTTTTTGTGGCCATACTTTGGGTGGCATTATAGAATTACCTTATATTGGTGGTTTAATAAAAAAAGATAAGGGTAGTATTTATACAAATGGGTATTATAAAGTTAATAATAGTAACTTATATATATCTAATGGTTTAGGTTATGAAAAGTTTAATTTTCGATTATTTAATGTTCCATCAATTAATGTTTATCAATTTGCAAACTAATTTATTTATGATATAATTTTTTAATGAAAAAAGGTGGTTGAAGATGAAAGACAAAATATATATTTTTGGACATCGTAATCCTGATACAGATAGTGTTTGTAGTGCTATCAGTTTATCTTATTTACAAAATATACTAGGTTTAAATACTGAGGCTAGAATACTATCTAATATTAATGAAGAAACTAAATACGTTTTAAAAAAATTTAATATAGCTATTCCTGAAATTCTTAATGATGTTAAATTACAAGTAAAAGATATTAATTATCATAAAGATTTTAAAATTAATAGTAAAGATTCTGTTTATAATGCTTTTTTTGCTATGCAAAATGATAATATGAGTACTATTCCAGTTGTTGATGATAAAGATACTTTTATCGGTGCTTTTGCTATGAAAGATATAGCAAAAAAAGAAATTCTTGGTGATAATTCTACTCTACAATCTAGTTATAATCATATTTTAGAAACTATTTTAGGAAAAGAAATCTTAAAATTTGATGATGAAATTGCGGGCACATTAACTAATATAGCTATTCGTAGTACTTCCTTTTATAATCAAGATTTATTTGATAATAAAACTATTTTAATTGTTGGTGATCGCCATTCAATTATTGAAGAAGCTGTTAATAAAAAAGTTAAATTAATTGTTATTACTTCTGGTAATAAGATGAAAGATGAACATTTAGAAATAGCTAAAAAAAATAAAGTTAATGTTATTTATACCAATAAAAATAGTTATGATACGCTTCTTACTATTGGTTTTGCTAATTATATTGAAAGTTATCGTTATACCAAAGATTTGGTTTGTGTTAAAGAAGATACTGATATTTCAGATTTTAATGAAATAATTAATAAATCTAGACATAGTTATTATCCAGTTATTGATAATAAACATCATTGTTTAGGTCTTATTAAATTATCTGATTTAAGAGATAGTAATCCTAAGAAAGTAATGTTAGTTGATCATAATGAAATTACCCAAAGTGTTGAAGGATTAGATGAAGCTGAAATTGTTGGAATAGTTGATCACCATAAATTAGGTAATCTTGGTACTAATCAACCTATTAACTTTCGTAATATGACTGTTGGTAGTACTTGTACTATTGTTTATGAATTATTTAAAGAAAATAAAATTAAAATACCTACTGATATTGCTTCTTTACTACTATCAGGAATAATATCTGATACTCTACTACTTAAAAGTCCTACTACAACTAAAATTGATGAAAAAGTTTTAAATGAATTAGTTAAAACAACTGGAATTGATGCCGATAAACTTGCTATTGGTATGTTTAAAGCTAATGATGTTATTAAATCAAAATCTTTAAAAGAAATTATTTATATGGATTTTAAAACATTTAATATTGATAAAAGATGTATTGCTATTAGTCAAGTAACCACTTTAAATGTAAAAGCTATATTAAAACAAAAAAATAGTTATATTAGATTTTTAAATAAAGAAGCTAAAAATAATAATTATGATATTATGTTATTTGTTATAACTGATATCTTTAAAAATGGTTCTTATATCTTATTTAATGATGATGCTATAAATTTAATTAAAGATGCTTTTGATGATAAAATAGAACAAGGAAGTTTTTTAGAAAATATTGTATCTAGAAAAAAACAAATTATACCACCTATTATTAGTATTTTAAAATAAATGGTTAATTTAATCATTTATTTTTTAATGACTTTTATATTTTATTGTAATATAATAAAGGTATTGAAGGAATAAATATGAAAACAAATAAAATAGTGCAAAAAATAATTTTAATTATTTTAGCTATAATAACTACAACTGCATTTACTCTTGAAGTTACCAATATTGATAATTTAGTTAAAGAAGTAGTAAGTAATACTTCACCCTCTAATATTGAAGTATTTGTTAAAAGCTATGGCCCATTTAGATGTGGCACATTTGCTCTTTTAATTCAAGGTATATTTTTTTATTATTTATATAATAAATATTATTTTCAAAATAAAAAAGGTCACTATACTACAATTATTTTAAGTCTATTATTTTCTTTATTTCTTTTATTCGGTTATAGTTATAATACCATTGGTAATTGGAATCTAATTTTTGGTTCTTTAAGATTATTTTTATTATCTTTAATTATTTTTATTGGCTATTACATATTCTTTAATTGTACTATTAATTTACTTTATGAATATATTAATAACCATAATTTTAAAGAAAAAGCTTCTAAAAATAAAATTTTAAATTTTATTTTTAATGAACATCCTTTTATATCTACTTTTATTATTTTATTTATATGTTACTTACCTTATATAATTGCTTTTTATCCGGGTATATTATCTCCTGATCCTTCTAATCAAATTAAACAATTTTATGGTATTAAAACTAAATATAATGATTATAGTATTATGCTTGATGAAAATATCACCATTACTAATCATCATCCTGTTTTACATACTGTTATCCTTGGTGGTTTAACTTATTTTGGTAAAACCTTAGGCTCAGAAAATTTTGGAATATTTTTATATAGTATTATGCAAACAATATTATTAATAAGCCTTTTAAGTTATACTATTTATTACATGAAAAAACTAGAAACTCCAATATATCTGCGTTTAATTACATTAATTATTTATGCATTTGTTCCTATCTTTCCATTATATGCAATGTCAACTTTAAAAGATGTTATTTTTGCTATTTTAGTTATATTTTATATTCTTAAATTATTTGAATTAATAAGATTTAATAATAAAGAGAATTATACAATAAAAAATTGTATAATTCTAATAACATTAATGTTATTAATTACACTATTTAGAAATAATGGTATTTATCTTATTTTAATGTCTTTTCCTTTCTTGCTTATTATTGATAAGAAAAATAGATTTAAAATATTGATTACTTTACTAATTCCGGTTATGGCTTATTATGGTTTTGAAAAAGTACTTTTACCAAGTTTAAAAATAACTCCTGGTAGTATTAGAGAAGTTTTATCTATACCTTTTCAACAAACAGCAAGATATATTAAAGAATATCCAGATGATGTTACAAATGAAGAAAAAGAAGTTATTGATAAAGTTTTAGGATATGAAAACTTAGCTAAAAGATATGATCCCCAAAAATCTGATCCCGTTAAAAATAAATTTAATAAATATGCTACCAAAGAAGATTTAAGCAATTATTTTAAAGTTTGGTTTCTAGATTTCTTTAAACATCCAAATGTTTATCTTGAAGCCACTATTAACAATACGTATGGCTACTTCTATCCTGATGCTAAAAAATGGTATGTATATTATAGTTATGATACTAGACTTAGTGAAGATGGTATTGATTATCATTATAATAATTTAACTACTTTAAGAAATGTTTTAAGTAATTATGCTATTACTTTTCCTTATATTCCTATTATTGGTGCCATAGTAAGTATTGGTATTTGTACTTGGATTTGTATGTTACTTTGGGCATTTATTATGCGTAGTAAACAATATAAATATTTAATTTATTTAACACCAGTATTATCGTTAATTTTAGTTTGTATAGCCTCCCCAGTCAACACCTATTTTAGATATACTCTTGGTTATACATTTGCCATTCCTATTTTAATAACAATTTATTTATGGATAGTAAATGAGTATAAAAACGAAAGGAAGTAAAAATGAAAAAAATTGCAGTTTTAATCCCATGTTATAATGAAAGTAAAACAATTGAAAAAGTTATTAAAGATTATAAAAAAGCATTACCTGAGGCTGATATTTATGTCTATGATAATAATTCTACCGATCATACTGATGAAATAGCTAAAAAAGCCGGAGCTATTGTGAGATATGAATATCGTCAAGGTAAAGGTAATGTTATTAGAAGTATGTTTAGAGATATTGATGCTGATTGTTATTTAATGATAGATGGTGATGATACATATCCAGCTGAAAATGCCAAAGAAATGTGTGATTTAGTTTTAGACGGTATTGCTGATATGGTTATTGGTGACAGACTTTCTAGTACTTACTTTACGGAAAATAAAAGACCATTTCATAATATGGGCAATCGTTTAGTTAGATTCTTAATTAATAAAATATTTAAAAATAATATTAAAGATATTATGACTGGTTATCGAGCATTTAGTTATGATTTTGTTAAAGGATTTCCAGTTTTATCAAAAGGATTTGAAATTGAAACCGAAATGACTATTCATGCTGTTGATAAAAATTTTAAATTAGTAGAAATTCCGGTAACTTATCGTGATCGACCAGAAGGAAGTGTATCTAAACTTAATACTTATAAAGATGGTATCAAAGTTTTAAAGACTATTGGTACTTTATTTAAAGAATATCGTCCTTCTCTATTTTTCAATTTAATTGCCTTTTTATTTTTAATTATAACTTTTATTTTAGGAATACCACCATTTGTTGAATACTTTAAAACTGGCTTAGTTTTAAGATTTCCAAGTTTAATTGTAGCTAGTATATCACTTGTAATAAGTATATTACTATGTATTGCTGGTATCATCTTAGAAGTAATTGCTAAAAAGCATAAACAATTATATGAATTATATATGCAAACTATAAGGAGAAATAAATGATTAAAAAATTACTTAATAATAAATTGTTTCAACAAATTATAAAATTTGGTATTGTTGGTGGTCTTGCTTTTATAATAGATTATGGTATTTATACTTTATTATCCCAATTACTAGGTATTTATTATATACTAGCATCCATTATATCTTTTAGTATATCTGTAATATTTAACTATATATTAAGTATTAAATGGGTTTTTGATGTAACTAAAAAACAAACTACCAAAGAATTTATAATATTTATTGTTCTTAGTGTTATTGGCTTAATTATTAATTCTATTATTTTATATATTTGTGTAGAATTATTTAATATTCATGATATGGTTGGTAAAATAATAGCTACTATTATAGTTATGGTATATAACTTTATTACTAGAAAAATATTTATAGAAAAGTAACTAAAATATAGTTATTTTTTTTATAAAAAAAGATAGCTAAACTATCTTATAAAAGCATTTTTCTATATTTTAAGAAACATCTATTTCTTACTAACTTGGAATAATTCAACATCAACTGATGTTTCTTGGCCAAATAAATCTATAATAATATTTAAACGATTATTTTCAGAATCAATATTATCAACTTTACCCATCATGCCTTTAAATGGTCCATCAATAATACTTACTTCATCACCAACTTTTAAGTCATCTTCCACATTAACACGGCTCATACCCATATTAACTAAAATACGGTCAATTTCTTGGGGAAGAAGTGGTGTTGGTTTAGCACCTTTTCCAGATGAACCAATAAAGCCTGTAACTCCTGGGGTATTTCTAACAATATACCAAGCTTCATCAGACATAATCATTTCAACTAAAATGTAGCCTGGAAACATTTTCTTTATTTTTTCTTTTTTAACACCATCTTTAACTTCTACTTCTTTGGTTTCAGGAATAACAATTCTAAATATATAATCTTGCATTCCCATAGATTCAATTTTTGCCTCTAATTTTTCTTTTACTTTTGTTTCATGTCCTGAATAGGTATTAACAACATACCATTGCTTTTCTTCCATTAATTAAACAACCCCTTTACTAATGCTAAAATCATATTTAAAAGTTCAAAGAATAAAACTAAAATAATACAGAATACCACTGTCGCAATTGTATATTTAACAATGTCTTTTGCTGCTGGCCACTTAACTAATTTTAATTCTTTTTTAATACCTTTAAAAAATCCTTCTTTTTTAGTCTTTACTTTTTTATCTTTCTTTTTAGTATCCCTTACTTTTTTGCTGTTTTGCACTTCTTTAGTTTTTTCTTCTTTAACTGATTTTTCTTTTGTTTTTGCCATTTTAAAACCTCCAATTTTTTTTCAATTAAAAAACACTTTCGTGTTCATTAATAATATAGCATATTAATATATGATATGCAAGCATTTTTCACATTTTACTATTTAATAATTTTACTAAGTGCATTTATTAAAGCTATTTTACCATATTCATAAGTAAGTGAACCTTGTTGATAAGCAATATATGGTGGACGTAGTGGTCCATCACAAGATATTTCAATCGAAGAACCTTGGGTAAAAGAACCAGAAGCCATGATTATTTCATCGTCATATCCAGGCATTGCTGTTGGTTCAGGAATACTATTTGCATCAATTGCTGAAGCACTTTGAATACCTTGACAATAATTAATTAAATCTTCTCTATTATTAAATATAATACTTTGGACTATATCAGCTCTTGGATCATTAAATTTTGGTTCAACTAAATAACCTAATCTTTCTAAAACTTTACTAGTCAAAATAGCTATTTTTAAACTATTTGCTACTACTAATGGTGATAAATATAATCCCATTAAAAACATTTTATTAAAGCCATTAGATGGTCCTATTTCCTTACCTTCACCTGGAACAGTTAATCTTTCTGCCACAAGAGAAATATATTCTTTTTTGCCACAAATATAACCACCAGATGAAGCAATACCACCACCTAAATTTTTAATAAGTGAACCTACAATAATATCAGCTCCTACTTCCAAAGGGGTTTTATCTTCAACCAATTCACAATAACAATTGTCAACCATTATAATAATATTATTATCAATTTCTTTAATTAACTTAATAACTTTTTCTAGTTTAGCAATAGTTATACTTTTACGATTAGAATAACCTTTACTTCTTTGAATTTCAATTAATTTAACTTTATTTTTTTTAAGATAATTTTTTATTTTATCATAATCAAAATCATCATTGATTAAATCTATTTGCTCATAATTAATATTAAAAGCCTTTAATGAACTAGAATTATCTTTAATTCCAATTACTTCATGTAATGTATCATAAGGAAGCCCCGTTATACTAAGCATTGTATCATTGGGTCTTAAAAGAGCAAATAAAGTTATTGTAAGAGCATGAGAGCCAGAAATAATTTGATTTCTAACTAAGGCCTCTTCACCTTTTAAAACTTTGGCAAAAATTCTTTCTACTTTATCTCTTCCTACATCATTATAACCATAACCGGTAGAAGTAGCAAAATCACTTTCACAAACATTTTCTGTATGAAAAGCATTAAGAACTTCTAAACTATTTTTATAACATAATTCATTTATTTTTTGAAATATATCACTAAGATTTTTTTCTTCTTCATTAATAATATTTATTATTTCTTTATTCATAATTATCATCCATTCTAATTATACTACCACTTATAATATCACTATCTAACATTATTTCTATAATTTTTAAAGCTACGTCTTCCTTTTTTAATAACTCTTTTTGATTCACTCTTTGCATTTCCTCTTCCAAATAATGTGGATCCATTTCTAAAACTGATTTAGTATTTACCCAATTAGGAGCCAGGGCACAAATTTTTAAATTAGGAAATCTTAAAGCTAAATTTTGGGTTAAATTATTAAGGGCAGCTTTACTAGCGCAATAATCTAGGGATAAAGGATTAAATGTATCGATTCCATCAGTGGAAGAAATATTAATGATAACTCCCCTATTCATTATTTTAGAAGCTTCCTTAACACATAAAAAAGAACCACCTAAATTGACTTTGACAACATCCATAAATTCATTAAGTGTTTTATCATATATATCAGCATCATTAGATATTGCACTACAATTAACTACTACATCGATATTTTCATCTTTTAAACTTTGCATTATATTATGAACTTCTAATTCATTAGTAATATCTAGTTTTAAAGTTTTAAACGGAGCATTTTTAAGAGCATGTTTATTATAAGTACCAATAACACTAGCCCCATATTCATTTAAAATTGTTCCCAAAGTATAACCTATATCATTACTTATACCGATTATTAAAACAGTTAAATTAGAAAGATGCATAAAATCACCTCGCTAATAATTATATCCTTATTTTAAAATAGTTGCAATTAAATCAAAACTAAAAATAAAAGTTAAAATACTTAAATCTATTTTTAAAATATTAGTATTAGCTTTTTTAACTAATTTTTCTATTAAAGGATAAATAACATAAGTTATAAATAAACCACCTATACCAAAACAAGTAGCACTAAGTAAACAAACAAAACCACCGATATTTAAAAATTTACCTCGATAATTCCATAATCTTTTATGATAAAATTTCCATAAAGCAAGCCCACTAAAATATTCTAAAATACCTGTAATGAAAAAAGATAAAATAAATATTAACCAAGGTTTATTTTTTAATTTGTTTATGCTTAAAACTAAAAGAGCTCCAATTCCATAAATTGGTAACCATGGGCCATATAAAAATCCCCGATTATATACTCTACCATTATAAATAAAACATAAAATAAGTTCATAGATATAGCCTAAAATACTTGTTAAATAAAAAAGTATTCCCACTTTAACCATTAAATCTTTTTTCATAATTATCACATTTATATTATGGATAATAATTATAATCTTAACTTACCAATAATTTCTAATAAAAAATTACATATTATAAGCATTTTGTTAAATACTAAAAATGAAAGGAAAGATATAAATGAAAGAACAAAAAATTGCTCCCGAAGATATATTTACGGGTAAAGATTTAGATTATCTAAAAGATATGTTTGGTTGGAATCATACAGCTTATAAATTATGTATGAACTCACTTTGTGATATAGAAGATAAAAAAGTTGAGAAAGTAATTTCTGATTGTTGTGAAATGTTTATGGACAATATGAAATTAATTATTAAAATAGTAGGAGATGGGACAAATGAATAATAATAAAATAAGTAATCCTAAAAAAGAAGTACCAACTGGTATTGAATTAAATGATCAAGATTATATGACTATTTTATTAACCCATTTAAAAGAATTAGAAAAAAATATGACGGTAGCTTTAACCGAGGCATCTAATGAAAAATTATATAAAGATTATAAAAAAATGTTTGATACTATTGCTGATGCTGGTCGAAAAGCTTATGAATTAATGTTTTATTTGGGTTGGTATAGTTTAGAAAAAGCTAATAGTACTAAAATTGAAAGTTTATATAAAGACTTAAATACCCAATTAGATAATTTAAATTTAGAAAATTAAAAAGGAGATAAATTCTCCTTTTTTAATATTTAATTTCGTCTAATACTTTATCAACTTCACTTTGATATTCTTTGGTTGTAGCAATAAAAATTAATGTCTTTTTAACCCGAGATATAATTATATATTCATTATCTGAAACAGCAGTAGTTTTTGAAAAAGCTACATTACTTCTTTCTTCATTTTTAGAATCAGTTGTAATATAATCACCTATACTCTTTTTATACTTTTCATAAACTTTTTTTGCATCTACTTCGGTATCAAATTCATAATATTCAAATTTATAAGGAGCATCAGCTTTTGATGCTACTAAATAAGTTGGAGCTTCATATTTAGCTTCGGCTTTATCATTTATTGTATAACCCAAAGCTGTAAAGTGTTCACTAAACTCTTCTTTATTTAAAGTTTTATAAAAACAGCCCGTTGTAATTAAACATACTGCTACAATCATTACTAAACCAATTATCATACTTTTATTTTTCATATATCTTATTCCTCTCTATATTTAGCATTAAATAATGCCATTACTTCTTCAAATTCTGTACTACTATCTAATTTTACCACATATTCTTGATCATCTTTTTTAATAACTTTTCTAACTGTTATATTTTTATCATCATCTCTATCTACTAAAAATATATACTTATTATCTTCATCAATTATAGTATCGACAATAAAATATTTTTTATTATCTTCTAAACTAATAACATCAATATCCATTATTTGCACCTCTTTGTATAGTAGCTAACTCTTCAATTTTTTTACCATAATCTCGATAAAGTTGATTTTGTAATTTTTGATAACGACTAATTAAGTCATCTATTCTTTTTTGAGATTCAGAGGTAAGACCATTATAACCATTAGATAAATTACTATATACTTCAATATCATAACCAACTTTATAATAAATTTCTTCACCTTTATTATATCCACCTTGGGCTTTAACAAATTTATATATATATGTTAAAGCATTTTTACAAGTAGAAAGTCTTTCATTTAAAGGAGCAAATGCTTCATCTTGGGCAAAATGATTTTTAACTATGGCAAATACTTCTTCAAAATTAACTAATCTTTCAGTTGGCATATTAAAATAAGTATTGTACATTACTACATCAAATAAATTAATATCTTTAATACATATGTTAATTATATCATTAGCTATTCCATGATTATCATAAGCAATAATTTTTTCACCATTTAAAGAATTTCTACCAACTTCAAATGAATTTTGTTCAATAATATTTCCTTTATTTTCTGTAAATACACTATTAGTTTCACTGGCTAATACACCTATATCAGTATCAACTTCTTTATTAAAATCTCTTGTATTAATGTCCCTCACAACTTTATGTGCAGAAATTAATAAACCTACTGTTAAAGTTAATCCACCAATTAATTTTAACAATCTTTTTATTTCTTCTTTACCCACTTTTTGTTTAGTCGTTTTTAAAGGAATTTCTATTTTATCCTCAGAACTTTTACTAACACATGACATTTCTATTTCTTTCATGATAGATTTACGTTCTAAATAAGTATCAGCTAAACCATCTAAAATATCTTTGGGCTTATAATTTTTTTCCTCAATTAGATACTTAATATGTTTCATAGCTTCTTCTCTTGTAAATAAAGGAAACTTATCCATAATAAAACCAGCAAGTTTCACATAAATACTATTTCGATTGACCATATTAATAGCATTATCTATTTCTTGTTCATTCAAATTATCACCTACTAGTCTATTTATAATATACTATAAACAAACTGTTAGGAACAATAGCCAAAATTAATAATTGACATTACTTTACTCAATATCTAATTTTTTAGTAGCATATTTACTAAGTATATAAGCAATAATAAGCATAATACCAATTATTATTAAAATTTTGGGATTTTTTAAACTTTCAATTAAACTAGTACCAATAAAGCCCCAGAAAAAGACTAAAAATATTTTACCAATTAAAATAGCAAAGAAAAATTTTTTAAATTGCATTTCTGATAAAGATGATGCTATATTAACTGCAAAAGCTGGTGTAAAAGGTACAGCAATAATTAATGATAAATTAGATAATGAAATTTTATCAATTTTAGTCATTAATTTATCAAATTTAGGATTTTTTCTAATTTTTTTGTTAAAGATATTTTTAAGATAATGACGACAAATAAAAAACATGAAAAAACATCCTAATATTGTTAATAAATAGGATAAAATAAAACCAATAATATAACCATAAGCAATAAATATTATAGTTATAAAAACAAATAATGGTAATATAGGTATCATTGATTCTAAAAATATTAAAAGACAAGCCAATAAAGGACCATAAAAGGCCGAATTGGTTACTATATCCATAATTATATTATATAAACTAGTTAATACTTCTTTCATAAATACCACACTGTTATTATAATATAATTATGCTCAAAAATCACGAATTTATAACATATGTGACATCATATCCGTAAAATGATAAAATTCTAACAGCTTGTTTACTTTTATGGCCCTTATCACAAATAATAAAATATTTTTTATTTTTATCTAATATAGTTTTATGATTCATAAGTAATTTATCATAATAAATATTAATACTATAAGGATTATGTTTTTCTTTATAAGTCAAGGGATCTTTCACATCTATAAGTATTCCCATACTAGGATTATAATCATTTTCATGAATACTTTTCATTTAATCACCATTTTATTGTATGTCTATATTAAAATTATGAAAATTATATATAACTAAAAAAGTTAACAATTGTTAACTTTTATTCATCAGAGAAAAAATCATCAAAGAATTCATCATCAGTAATAACATTTTCATTCATTATAACACTATCAACATCTACATTTAATTTTGGTTTTTCATGTTCTTTATGATTTTCAATTATTTCTTTTTCTGGCTCTTTTTCATTAGTCATATCTTCATGTTCTGCCACAATCTTTTTATTTTCTTTTGGTAGAGTTATATCATCAAGTAACATATCGATATCATCATTTTTTGGTGTAAATAAATCTTTATTTTGTTGCTTTAATTTTTCTTTTTGTCTAGCCTCTTCTTCATCCAATTCTTTTAATTTACGATCAATATCTCGCATCATAGCATCAATATCCATATTTTGGACTCCTCCCCCAAAAGGATTTGAGGAAGTACTTCCCATACTTGGACCATTTAAGGGACTTATTGGTGGCAATCCCATACTAGATGGATTAAAAGTAAATGGATTAGAACCACCCATCATTGGATTTTGTGGTTGATTAGGATTATTCATCATTGATTTTCTTTTTTCTTCGGTAACAAATTTCTTTAAATCAAATAATTCTACATTTTTAAATTCCCTAGTTGGATAGTCAGCCAAAGGATATTCTTCACCCCAGTCAATTTTTAAATTAGGAGCATATTTAGTTTTAAATGGATTCATTCTAAGACGAATAATAATAGCTTCACCCATTTTTAATTTTTGTAAGTCACTAACTGTTACCAGCGGTGTGGAAGCCGTTTTATCTTTTTCTTTTGATTTTACCTCCCCACACATTTTACTAATTTCTTCTAAGGCTTTTAATTCCGTACTAATTAAATATATTAAATTTCCACAGTTACCACGAATTACTTGGGCAACTTCTTCACCATAAACATCATTAAGTTGGGCAAAGTTTTGAATAATAAAAGTAAATCTTATATCCCGGCTACGAGCTGCAGATACCATACTATCAACATCTTTAAGAGGTGGCATATTAGGAAATTCATCTAATATAAAATTCGTGCGATATTGTAGTTTTCCACCATTTGATTGAGCCACGTCTATTAATGTTTCATAACATTGTTTGATAAAAATGGTCATTAAAGTATGGTAAGTCTTTTTCTCATCATGGATTATCATAAAAACAGCAGTTTTACCTTTACCAATATCCCGCATATCAAAATCACTATATGAAAGCATTTCGGCTAAATTATCTTTGGTAGAAAACATTCTTATTTTTTGACTAAATGTTGAAAGTAACCCACCCTTAGTATCACTTGGAGCATTAATAACAGTATTTGCAAACATGTAAGCATTAGATTCTTTACCTTTTAAGGTAAAATATTCTTTTATAAAATTACTTGTGGCATATCTTTCTTCACCAACTGTACTCATATAGTTAATGCTATTTAAGTTAATTTCTTTTTCAGAAGCATCTTGAAATAAACCCAAAGCTAAACCTGAAAAATAATCAGCTGATCCTTTTTCCCAGAACTCAGAATCACCATTGCCCTTAGATGGATCATATAAAATGTTTAATGAAACGTCTTCCAATAATTCAGTAGCTTTATCAAAGTTACCTTCCTTATAATATTTATAAGGTATATCTAGGGGATTCCAAGCATTTCCTTTACTAGGTTCCCTAAAATTTAAAACAATTATTTTATAACCACGTGCTTTTAAATTATTAGCCGTTTTAGTATATATTTCACCTTTGGGATCGGTAATAATCATACTTTCACCTTTTTTTGCTAATATATTAACCATAGGTAAAACTAAACTTTCTGATTTACCAGAACCAGTAGAACCTATTACTAAGTTATGATAATCACCATTATCAACCCATATTTCTTTGGTAGTACTAATAAGAGGAATACCACCAGCAGTTAATTCTTTATCAGTTGGTCGTATTTTTACTACTTTACTGGCATTTTTCATTTCCTTTTCTTTGGTCCATTTAGAATAACCATCACTAGCTTTATCTTTATTAATTTTTAAACCTACACCATCACCTTTTTCACGATTAAAAATATAAGAAGACACGCTTGTAAAAATGAAAATTAACATTCCTAAAAATAAACATATAGTTATTACTAAATACTTCGTAAAAGCAATTGTTGGTATAAGTCCATAAAATGTTCCATTTTCTAACAAACTAAATAAATTTGCTACGGCTAAGGCACATAAATACAAAAGAATAATACAATATAGCAAAAATAAGAAAAAATCTTTGGCATCAACTTTAAATTTCATATCTATCTCCCCAATTCAATATTATTATACTATAAATAAATGGTTATTCATAGTGATTTGGTAAAAATTCAAAACCTATTTTAAAATCATTTGGATAATATTCAGTTATAGTTATAGTATCTCCCACTCGATTTTGAACTTTATAAATAAATACATCTGAATCTTCATTATCATTTGTATACCAAAAAGATGTAAATAAATTATCAGTTATAACTTCTCTATTGTTTATAAAAGAATTTAAATCTGGATATTTTTCTTTTGTTTGATCATCTAACATATTATAAGCTTTATTAACATCATAATACATTAAATCCATAAAATTAATTATATATCCTTTTACTTTATTGTCATTAGATATATTATTTTTACTAAATTTAGTACTATTATTAATTTCTACTTTTAACTTATTATAATTTTTAGCATAAGTTTCTAAATTTGACACATTACCAAGTGGTCTTATCACATATTTATTATTAGCTACTATTACTAAATAATTTACATCTTTAATATATTTAGGAGTACCTTCTTCAATAGTAGATTCAACAACATATCCATTAACAAAATAATAAGTTATACTACTTTTAGGATTATAATAGATTGTACTTGCTTGATAACTTATTAAAGGATTAGTGGTTTTAATTATATTTAAGACATTACTTTCTTTTAAATTATTTTCCGTAACATATTTATCTTCTAAAAGTTCTAAAAATTCCGAAGCATTTTCACTTGTTAGAACAATATAAAAGTTATTAATTGCTTCTTGAATAGCAAAAAATTCCGAAGTGTTTTTCAATCTTTCAATATTAGTACTAATTTCATCTTCATCAGAAGAATTGGGATTATTAGGATTGGGATTAACAGGAGAATTAGGACTTTCTGTAGTATTATTTGTGATATCATTAGGATTTTTATTATCTGCTAAACTTAATATAACAGCTAACATAGAAGTGATAACTAATATACCAACAATTATAATTATTAAGAATTTTTTATTATTTTTGTTCATATTTTTCTCCTTTTTATTTACAGCCATTTGTTACAAATGGTAAAAATTCTCTGGCAGAATCTGCTCGTCGTTGATCCCATTTATTTGGATAACAATTAGCAGCTCTTTCAAATCTTTGACACCATAATACAGCCATTTCTCCTACTTCATAATCACCATATACAACATTATACCAATTCCAAGATTCTGTATTATCTTTTGAATTATTTATTTGATACATTAAATATGAGGTTTGACAAGCAATAGAATCCCAATTCATATTATTTTGTTGACAATAACATTTCATTGCATTAGCATTACAAGTACCATTGGCCGGAGCACAAACATTGCTACTGCAATTTGGACCATTATACCACATAACCATTCCCCAACTACGACCATTACCACTATCAGGAGCATTAATTGTTGGATCAAATCCACCTTCATTAGCTATATTACCCATAATTGCAGCTACCGCCGTATCAGAAAGGCCTTGATCCTTTAAAGCTTGGCAAACTCCAGCTTGATCAGCATTATATTTACAATTACCAGTAGGTCTAGTGTTATTTTTATCAATGTATCCTTCCTCAGCATTTTGATACTTGCCATTAACAATTACCCCAAAGTGTAAGTGAGCACCAGTTGAACTACCAGAAGAACCAATCAAGCCAAGTTTTTCACCTTGACGAACAGTTTGACCATTTTGAACTACTATGGAATTCAGTTTCATGTGCATATATACGGAGGCAGTTCCATCACCATGATCAATTTTAACCCAGTTACCGCCACCACCACCACAGGTACTACTTAAAGAACCTATTGTAGGACAACCATTATGAACATACACTACGGTACCAGAACGTGATGCAATAACAACATCATCATAATTTCCACCTAAGTCAGTTCCTAAGTGAGCGGTACCTTTTAAAGGACGATAATATGAGAAAGGTGAATATACTTGGGTTAAAGAAGGTCCTGGTTCATCACGATAAATACCGCCCACAGGATTACCAGTTCCAACTGGCCACCACCATCCATTTTCACAGCCATTGTTAAAATGATAATATGAACAATAATTCCGCATATCATAAACAGTTTTATTCTTACTTAATGTTTTAGAACTTAATTTTGCTTTTATATCATTAAATATTTTTTGATAGTCACTACTATTATAGTGAAGGCCTTCTTGATCATAATAACTTATAGAAAAACTAATATCTACATATTTTAAATTATTTATTCCTGAACTATTAATTAATTCTTTAATTTTATTATTGAAAGCATTAATTGCAGCTGTCTTAACATAATAAGTTCTCGCATCCATAACTGGTCCAATTGGAACAACATAAATAGTGTGTTTATTCCAAGTACCTTGGGCTAATTCTTTATATTTATTAAAATAATTTATGGCACTATTTTCACCAGTACTTGCTGAAGCATCTAAACCATTTACTCCCATCCAACTAACTATATTATAAGAATTATTATCGTTCATTAAAGAATTAGCACTATTAATAGCAGTATTTACAAACCAATCATAACCCATCGATCCTTGGGCAACAGTATTTGATGAATTAAGTTCATTAACAGCATAATCCATACCTACGGTTCTTGAATCACCAATAAAAATAAATGATTTATTTGTTGCTGTAGTAGTAACATTACCATCTAAATTTGGATATAATTCAGCTAGTATTTTTTTATAACTATTTAGTGTAGTTGTTGCCAATTTATCTTTAATTGTATCATTAAATTCTAAAACATCTTCACTTCCTAAATTAGTAATTTCATCTTTATATGATTCAGATAAAAATAAGAAATTTTCAACATCACTATAATACTTTCTTATTTTTTTTAACCTAGTAGAAAAATAATCTACCAAAGAATTATCTTTATAATTGACATCACAATCATTAATAGTAATTACTTTATCACTACTACTATTATAACTTCCCTTAGCTAATGCATTAGTTTTAACAATTAATATCAAAGCTTTTAATGCTGCTTCTGAATAATTTCTTTCTTCACTTTCACCATAGGCTACTCTAGTAACATAATCCTTTAATCCCATTTGTTTAACACTTCCGGTAGAACATGTTTGAAGATTAACTGTTGTTAAATTGAAGTCACAAGCCGTATCATAATATCCATCCAATGTTCCACTATCACCATCACTAGAAAAAAGCAAGGCAATTATAACTGCTAAAACAGCAGCAATTCCAGCAACTAATAAAGCAAAAGGATTACTAGCAAAAAAAGCAATAACAGCTTTGCCACCAGCAGCAACCATTCTACCTACTCCTTTGGCAGCCATTTTAGCTCCCTTAGCAGCAACTTTACTAGCTTTTTTTGCTGCACTTTTGCCAGTTTTTTTTGCTTTATCTTTTAAAGCTTCACCTGGATGCAAAGCAGCATAAGTCTTAGCTTTGGCACTATCTAACCCAGCCTTGGCTCTTTCTAATTTAGCTTTTTCTAAATTATAATTATCTTTAATTCTATCACGATAATTCTTTTTTACAGTATTTGATCCATAAGCTTGAATCGGTTCAGAACTTTTTGGATCTTTTTTATAATCTTTTCCTTTTTCTTCTCTGGCTTCATCTATTTTATGATCCAAATCTTCTTTTTGTTTGGCATAATAACTTTTATCACCATTTTGAGCTCGATACTCCTTTTCACCAAAATGCTGTTTTTCAGGTATTGCTTCTTCATCAGAAGGCATAGAATCATATTCAGTTTGTCCATCTAATAATTCTTCATCTTCATCAGGAATATCCTCAGGTTCTTCGGGTTCACTTATATCAGTATCTAATTCTTCTATATCATCATCTAAATCTTCTCTATTCATATAAGTACCACCTTCTATATAACTATTTTACCATATTTTTCTTATTTTTCATCTTTTTTAATTAAATTAATAATTGCTAATGCTTTTTTAGACCAATCATTTTCTTTGGCTTCTTTATCTAATAATTTTATATAATCTTTATTATTTTTTTTATTATATGCCTCATCTAACTTTTGAAGAAAATCTTGATGATTTTTTCCAATTAATACAGATTTATATTTACGACATTCTTGTAAATCGGTTGTAACAATTGGTTTATGTAAAGCCATATATTCAAATATTTTTACAGGACTAGTTGATTTAGTAATATCATTAAGTAAAAAAGGTATTATCAAAATATCACATTTATTTGCATAATTTTTTAATATTTTATAATCTCTTGGTCCCATAAAATAAATATTTTTTTCATCACTAATATAATTATCATATGCTTCATCATATTTAATACCAAATAATATAACATTGTATTTATTACTCTTAGCTATTTTTTTAATTAATTCATAGTCAAACCATTTAGCTAAGGCTCCATAATAACAAATATTAATTTTACCATTATTAATAATATCTAAAAATTCTTTTTCAAATTTAAAATTTTGATCTAATTTTTTAAAAAAATCATAATCAACACCATTAGAAGAAAATGCTAAATTTACCTCTTTTCTTTTACTTACAACATCTTTTTTAAGTTCATCTGCTGACACTACTACATATACATCTTTATTATTCATGGCATATTCATATTTATCAATAATATTTTGAGGTAAACTTTTAGTACCAGCTAAATCAGGACTTAAATGATCAATATACTCATAAATAAATTTAAAACCATTATTTATATAATCATTAATATTTTTAACAGTTAATTTCCAATCGGTTGAATATAATTCGATATACTTTGGTTTAGTAATTTTATTTAATTCTTTTAATAATATTTTATTAAGTAAAATATTATTAAAATTAAATAAATATAAATTATTTTGTTGTTTTTTAATAGTTTTAACTTTATCAGTCATTGTTGTTACTTCATAAAATACTAAACATTTATTTTTAGATAAATTATTAGCTATGTGTTGTGGTCTTTGAAAAAGTGGGACATTATAACCAAAAGATGAACGCCATAAAATAATTCTATCATATTTTAAATTTAAAATATCTCTTATTATTTTTTGATATTTTCTTCTTCTAAAAAATACTCTAAAACTTATTTTATCTAAATAATTAGCTTTGATATATGCATACAACTTTTTACAAAAACCCATAAAGCCATATTTTTTATATACATTTACTAATTTAGAAATTTTTTCACTCATAATTTATTTTCCTAACTATTTTATGCCAATAATTAATACACTATATTTTTAATTAAAAATGTAGCATATAGAGGTATTGATTTAATTTTTGTTACTTCATTATAGCCAAAATCTTTTAAGCTAATTCTAATCATATATTTTGGATGATATAAATCATTATAAACTTTTAAACTTTTTGACTGAGTATTTTCTTCGGCTTTTACTTCAATAGGAATAATACCATCATTTTTTGTAGAAATTAAGAAATCTATTTCGGATTCTCTATTTCCTTTCCAATATAATAAATCAATACCACTTGCTTTTAGCTGATTAGCAACATAATTCTCAGTAATAATTCCTTTATATATTTTCATATCATCTAAAATAATGGTTTTAATATCATTATTTATTAATCTATTAAATATACCAACATCTGAATAATAAACTTTAAATACATCATTATCTATAAAACCTAGTAATGGTTTTTCTGGTTTTTTAACACATCTACATATTTGTACCATATTACTTTCGATAAGCCAATTTAATGGTAAAGAATATTCTCGTGATTTAGCATTAAATTCTATTACCGAATATTGAAATTTTTTAGATGCGTTTTGCAATTGAGAAGATAATGAATTATATATATTTCTAATTTTTAAAGTTTCATTTGCATTTACAACATGATTATTCATATCATTTTTATAATCTTCTATAATATTATTTAATTTTGTTAAATCATAATTATAATAATCATTACCACATTCTATCAATGCCTTTACACTTTCTGGCATACCCCCTGATAACAAATATCTTTTATAATAATCTATCGTCTTATTGTGAAGGATTCCCATTGATTCATTATTTTTAAAACATTCTTTAATTTTTTCTATTAATGGTTCTTGATTAAATGCAAGTAAAAATTCTTCAAAATCCATCGGATACATATATAATCTGGTTACTTTACCTACTGGAAAAGGTCTATTTAATTTAGCAAGTTTTACTCCAAGTAAAGAACCTGCGCATATAATTCTAACATTGCTATGCTTTTCATTAAAAAATTTTAATTCTGAAATTAATTCTTCACTTTCTTGAATTTCATCAATAAATAAAATACTATCTTCTTGATCAAAATCAAAATCCAACAAGATTTTTAAATCATTATATTTTTTTTCTGATGAATCAGTTGAATTATACAATTTAACAACATCAACATCATATAATAAATTAATTTTTTTATAATTTTTGTATTCTTTTTGACAAAATTCATCTATTATATAAGTTTTTCCACATTGTCTTACTCCGAGTATAATTAATGGTTTAAAATTTGAAGTATTTTTCCAAACAATTAATTCATCATATATTTTTCTTTTCATATTTTCTCCTAATTCATTCATTATAATTATAACTCTTTTTGCACCTTTTTGCACCCACTTTTAAGATAAATTTACACCTTTTTGTAACCACTTTCACGATGATTTTACACCTTTTTGCACTCACTTTTTAAATAAGTTTTTCTTGTATTGCAAATCAAAATAAGTAGTAAAATATAAATAGGATAATTATATCTACCATTTACAACCATTAAAATATTAGAAATGACATATATAATAATAAAGATATCTACTATTAATAATTTATAGTCTTTTAATTTTATTTCTTTAATTTTACAATAAATCGTATAACAAAGAAGATTAATAAATATAAAATAACTGCTAATTTCTAAATATTTTTGAGTTTTGACTAAAATGTCATTGTTTGTTACATCTAATAAAAATATATAATTACCATTTACATCTGTCCATAAACAATAATACTTTTTAGCAAATAAAATAGATGTTTTCCATATTCCTAAATCTTTATATCTTTTAATTGTTTCTTTTAAAAGGATATTACTAGGATTTTCCTTTAATAATATATTATCAATTTTAAGAGAATCTTCTACATTCCAATAACCACTTGTATCATAATTTGAGCCATAATAAAGTCCCCATTCTAAGGCTCCACTTTGACTTGGAACTTTTATTAAATTTTCACAATAAGATTTAAAGCCTAAATTAGTCAGTAGAAAAGATCCAATTAAAACAACTAGAAATAATAATTTCTTTTTTTCAAAATTAAATAAATAAGTAATAATTATAGCTATTATAAAGATTAGCATTAATGGTCTTATATAATTTGTAAAACTTAAAAGCATTCCATATAATATAAACAAAATAATATTTGTAATATTAATTTTATTTTTAGCATTTAATTTAAAATAAACATAAATACATAATGAGAATAGTAAAATAAATAAAGTTTCAGTGGATACTAAAAAATTAGCTTCAATAACAGTTGGCATAATAAACCAAATACTAGGAAGTAAATATTTTAAATAGGTATTATTAATTAACTTAATTATTTTATAAATAATAAACATTGTTAATAGTTCACAAATTAAATGAAAAATAATTACAACTTGAACACTTGCGCCAAAAATTTTAAATAATAAAGCTAAAATACTAGCATAAACACAAACATAACCATTATAGGCTAAATAATTAGCTTCACTAATATCAACTTTTTTAAATATTTCTAAGGCAGTATTAAAATATAATAAAAAATCACTTTTTAAAGTATATTTTAAATTAAACAATAAATATATTCGAATAACAATACCAATTATTATCAAAATAATACTAAATATTTTAATAAATTTAATTGTTATTAATTTCTTTTTATATAATAAATAAAATATACCATATGTAATTAAGAATAACAAAATACTGCCTAAGGCTAAATATAAATTTAATTTAACTAAATTAGCAATAAACATAATGCTTAATAATATTATTAACATTATTTTTATAATATTTTTCATTTAAACCACACATTCCTTTCACTTCGTTCAAGGCACACATAGTCATGAAAACTTGAACAAAATTTATTTTATATTTATAATATCAACCTTGAAGGAGTGTGTACTACAAAGCACGTGGAGGTGAGTTGCAGACTTCCTGTAACTCTTGGGATTAAATCAGCATTTAAACCAGTGCAAATGTGATTGTTTCAAGCACACATAAGTAGTCCTTTTAAGGCTGTAGACTAATCTTTGACTTTAGTTAATTCTTAGTGTTAATCACATAGACAACTCACTCCTTCAAAATT
>CANQVV010000009.1 GCA_947627385.1 uncultured Bacilli bacterium | reverse complement strand
CCACTTTAGTGGAGGCCAATAATAAAGCCTTTTAGGAGAAAATGAAAAACCACCAGCTATGCTGGTGGATATTTATTTTGTGTGTTAAGACCAGTAAGAAGAGTTTATATACCAAAAGAAAACGGGGATAAACGAGGACTTGGGATACCAACAGTAGTTGATAGATTAATACAACAAGCAATAGTACAAGTATTAAGTCCAATATATGAGCAACAATTTAGTGAAACAAGTTATGGGTTCAGACCAGGACGTTCATGTGAAATGGCTATCATTAAATTATTAGAATACTTTAATGATGGATATACATGGATAGTCGATATAGATTTACAAAAGTTCTTTGATACAGTATGTCACGATAAATTAATATCCATCATCATGAAAACAATACACGATGGAGAATTAGTGTCATTAATAAGAAAATATTTAGTAAGTGGAGTAATGGAAGATGGTATAATTAGTCCTACAAAAATAGGAACACCACAAGGAGGGAATTTATCACCCTTATTATCAAATATCATGTTAAATGAGTTAGATAAGGAACTTGAGAAAAGAGGTTTGATACCCGCTATGCAGATGACTGTATAATATTGGTTCAAAGTGAAAAAGCAGCAAATAGAGTTATGGAAAGTATAACAAAATATATTGAAAAGAAACTAGGACTAAAAGTTAACATAGAAAAGAGTAAAGTAGCAAGGCCAAATCAAATCAAATACTTAGGCTTTGGGTTCTACTATACAAAAACAGGTATAATAAAACCAAAACCGCATTTAAAATCTATCCAAAAATTTAAAAGAAGATTAAAACAACTAAATTATGTAATAAGAGGATGGATAAATTATTTCAAAATAGGAAATATGAAAATGTGCTTGAATGATATAACTAAGCATCTAAATAGAAGAATAAGATGCATAATATGGAAACAATGGAAAACATCTAGGAGAAGAATAGAGAGTTTAATAAAATTGGGATGTGATAAGGAACAAGCCAAAGCAATAGCATATAGTAGAAAAAGTTATTGGAATAGTTCTTTATATGTAAGCATATTCATAACAAATAAAACATTAAAATTAAAAGTACATACTGAAATATAAATTGAACTACCGTATACTGAACGGTACGTACGGTGGTGTGAGAGAGACAAATTTACAAAAATTGTTGCAAATTTTCTCTACTCGATTTAAAAAATGTTAACAAGTTTTAAATAATCTGATATAATGGAAATACAAGGAGAGTAAGAATAATGTTGAAAAAATGAAGTTTTTCTAGGTGAATTTGTTAAAAAAGTTAAAGGGCATTAGAATAAAACAGAATGTTGTTACTCTAAAAAAATTTGAAAAATATCTGGGATTAAATTATGCAGAAATGTGTAATTTAGTTGGATATTCTGATGATACTATCAATTATGGTAATGAAATCATAAAGGATTATAGGAAGGAAATAGAGCATACTGCTTTTATTGTGGACTAAAAGAGTAGAAATACAGCAGATATAAAAGAATATATGAATGATATTTCAAAGTATATTGATACATTAGAAGACGTTCCAGATGATATAAAAAATTAATAGATAATATCTTTATATTATTAAGATTTATAGATACTAAATATGAAAGCTTAATGCAAGAAAGATAAGAAAAATGAGTAAGGTGGATATTATGAAAGGATTATCATTATTTGCTAATGTTGGTATTGCTGAAACATATTTAGCTGATTTGAATATTGATATTGTTATTGCTAATGAATTGCTAGAAAATAGATGTAAATTTTATAAACATTGTTATCCAAAAACAAATGTAATTTGTGGTGATATTGCTAATCATAATATATATAATAAAATAATAGAAGCTGCTAAGAAAGAAAAAATCGATTTTATAATTGCAACGCCACCATGTCAAGGAATGAGTTTGGCTGGACCAAAAAATCCTTTGGATCCTAGAAATTCATTGGTTAAATATGCAATAGATGCAATTTTAGATTTAATGCCTAAATATGCTTTATTAGAAAATGTAGTTCAACAACTAAATACACCAATTGAATATGAAGGAAAGACAATTTTAATTCCAGAATATATAGAAAAAAGATTAGGCAAAGAATATAATATAAATTCAAATAAAATTATTAATTCAATGGATTATGGAGTTCCTCAAAACAGACAAAGAGCAATATTTTTGTTTTCTAGAAAAGATACAAAAAGAAAATGGGAATTTCCGGAAAAACATAAAAAAATAGTAACTTTGCGTGATGCAATTGGAGATTTGCCATCCCTAGATCCACTAATAAAAGAAGAAAATATGAGATATAAATTGCCATATTATGAAATAAAAAAAGAAGAAGGTTTAAAAGTAAGTAAGTATCATTATGCAAAAATGGCTCCTTGGAGACAAGTTGAAGCAATGCTTCACACTAAAACCGGAAAATCTGCATTTCAAAATAAGATATATTATCCTAAAAATGTTGATGGCAGAAAAATTAGAGGAGGAGCTTTTACATATATGAGAATGAATTGGGATAAACCAGCTCCAACAGTAACTATGTATAATGGTTCAATTTCTTCATTTACTAATGTTCATCCAGGAAGAAAGCAAAAAGATGGAACATATAGTGATCCCAGAGTTCTATCTTTATATGAATTATTTATCGTTACATCATTACCAAAAGATTGGAATCCACCTGAATGGGCAAGTGAAAACTTGATTAGACAAGTTATAGGTGAAGCTATTCCACCATTATTAATAAAAGAAATAGTAAGCGTAATTATGAAGGAGGAAGACTAAATGAAAGCAGTATCATTATTTGCTAATGTTGGTATTGCTGAAACGTATTTTAAAGATATAAATATCGATGTAGTAGTTGCTAATGAATTATTAGCAGAAAGAGCAAAATTTTATAAACATTTATATCCTTCCACTAAAATGATTGTAGGAGATATAACGGATAAAAAAGTATTTAATAAGATAGTAAAAAGTGTAGAAAATATGAAAATTGATTTATTAATTGCCACTCCACCATGTCAAGGAATGAGTGTTGCCGGTAGTAGAAATCCGTATGATGAAAGAAATACTCTTATTAAATATGCTGTTGATTATGCATTGATAATTAAACCAAGATATATTTTCTTTGAAAATGTAGTCCAACAACTAAAAACACCAATAGAATATAATAATGAAAAAATGACTATACCTGATTATATTGCAAAAAGATTAGGAAATGATTATTTTATAAATGATAAAAAAATAATAAATGCAATGGATTATGGGGTACCACAAAATAGAAAAAGAGCAGTTTTTTTATTAACAAGAAAAGATCAAAATAAAAAATGGAATTTTCCAAAGAAAGAAAAACATATTATAACTTTAAAAGAAGCAATTGGAGATTTGCCTTCAATGAATCCACTGATTAGAGAGAAAGAATTCAGAGATAAAATTGAAGTTACTAAACTAAATAATGTTCATCCTTGGCATAAACCACCAACTCATGCGTGGAGACATATTGAATGCATGATTCATACTCCGACTGGCCATTCTGCTTGGGAAAATGAAGAATATTATCCTAAAAAGTCCGATGGAAGTCCATCAAAAGGGTATGATACAACATATCATCGTATGTATTGGAATAAACCAGCTCCAACTGTAACAAGATATAATGGTGTAATGGGATCTCAAATGAATGTTCACCCAGGAAGAAAACAAAAAGATGGAACATATAGTGATCCCAGAGTTTTAACAATTTATGAATTAATGAAAATATCGTCATTACCAGATGATTGGAATCCACCTGAATGGGCAAGTGAGAATTTAATAAGGTATGTTATTGGTGAAGGAATTCCACCATTAATGGTAAAAAAAATAATGGAAGAAATATGTAAGGAGGAGTAATATGAAAAAATGGATTTTTGTTAATAATATCACAAGTTTGGATAAGCTATATTATTTAACTAAAACAGTTAGTGAAAATATAGTAACTGAAAATAATCATGCAAGATTATTGATGAATGCATTAAATGCAAACGGTGCAAATAGAAATGAAGCAAATAATCATCCAATTAATTATACATTATTTTATGATATGACATATTTTGATGGTAATGAGTTTAAATTAACAGCAAATGGAGAAAGACTACTAAAAGAATATGAAAAAATTAAAAATAATAAAAAATATCGAGCAGAATTTTTCTTTACAGTTTTAAATAATATTGAATATCCTAACATGGCTGTAGAAACATCAGATATTTATCAAATTCATCCCATAAATATGCTATTTAAATTGATGTGTGATTTCAGATTGAATAGTTATATTACAATTGATGAATTTGAAAATTTAATGTCTATGGCATATAGTGATAATGATTATGAAAAAATAGTTAATATTATCTTAAAGTATAGAAGTGGTGAGAATGTTGATATAGAATGTGAAAAAATAGCTCAAGTAACAACTGTTGTTGCTGGATGGTGTAATCAATTTAACGTTATGAAAAGGGAAGGTGAAAAAATAATGTTATCTGACGATTTAAAATCAATGTTACCAATATTATCAAATGAAATTATAATTAATAAATTGCCATATAGTATGGAATTTATAAGTTTTGTTTTAAAAAAATATCTTTTTGAAGGTTCTTCAATGGAAGCTATTGAAAACGAATTTTATAATAAAACAGATAGAAGAGGATTCCTTGCAAAAGATGTTTTGGATTATTATCAAATAAATAACAAAGAAAATAAAGCTATGTATAATGAAAAAAGTCTTGAATTTGTATGTTCATTATTAGATATTCAATCTGATCAAAGATATCAAATGTTATCTAATGCTATTAAGGGAAATAAAAATGGAATAGAAGAATCACCCGAAGAAAAAAGTATAATTGAAAAATTCATTAAGTTTTATAATGCTAATTTAGCAGTAGTAAAAGAAAAAGAAAATATAGCATCAATAGAATTGAGAAAAGAATTTTTAGCAGAATATCCCATTGAAAGATTTAAAACATTAGATTTAAGAGAATATTCTATGGGATTAGATGATGATTCAACTTTTTGTAGAAAAGTTGAAGGTGGAAAATACAAAAGCTATGGAGTAAAATGTAGTGGTGATCCAAATGGAGCTGCTCACTGGGGAATATTTTATAGTAAAGAAAAACAAGCTTACTTAGACAATGATTATAATGTTTTAGATAAGCCAGATGAGTATTGGAATCGGTTTAGAAATGAATTGTATGATTATTTAATAAATTTAAATAATGAAAGACCTAATTTTTCGGATTCTTATCCAATGTTAAAAAATCTGTCTAAAACATTACCTAAATTATGCTTTATGTATTATCCAAATAAATTTTTGAATTTTGTTACAAAAGCAATGCTTCAAGAAATATATGATGTATTTGAACTAAAATATAATAATTCAACTCCTGCTGATCAATTGTCATTTGAATTAAATAAATATATTAGAGAAAATGTTCCCAATGCAGAAGATGAAGCATCAGAGTATATATCATCATTGTTATGGGAATTCAAAGAAAGATTCCAAGAATCAGCTCCTATTAAAACTGAAATGATTAGAGTTGATGATATCGATAGAGTAACAGGTGGATATAATAAAATTTATTATGGTGTTCCTGGGTCAGGCAAAAGTTATAAAGTTAATGAAGAATTTAATAGTGATAATTATGAAATATATAGAACTACTTTCCATCCTGAATACACAAATAGTGATTTTATAGGTCAAATAATACCAATGATTAATGATAATAATGTAGAATATAAATTCCATGCAGGAGCATTTACGTTAGCATTAGAAGATGCATTAAATAATAAAGGCAAGAAAGTATGTCTAATTATTGAAGAAATAAATAGAGGAAATTCTTCAGCAATTTTTGGAGATATATTTCAATTATTAGATAGAGATAAAAAAGGCAAAAGTAAATATTCAATATTTAATGGGCCAATAATAGACTATTTAAAAACACATTACATTGATTTGCCAGAAGTATATATTCCATCTAATTTATGGATTGTTGCCACAATGAATACAAGTGATCAAAATGTTTTCACATTAGATACTGCTTTTAAAAGAAGATGGAAGATGGAATATATTAAAAACGTTTTTGCAGACAATGAAGAATCAATAGCACTAAAAAATAAAATTATAAGAGAAAGTTCAAAATATCCAAATGTTACTTGGGGAAAATTTGTTAATAAAATTAATAAACATATAATTTCTGATGTTTCAGGAATTAATGGTGAAGATAAACAATTAGGTATGTATTTTGTTTCAATTGAAGAAATTGCTGATGAAAAAGAATTTGCTGAAAAAATATTATCTTATTTATGGGAAGACGTTGCAAAAATTAATACTTCATATTGGTTTGGATCAATATCATCATATGATGAGTTAATTGAAGCATATAATAAAAATTATCTAGATGTGTTTAATACATTATTTGAAGATGATATAGAAGAAACTAATGAGTATACAATTGTAGGAGAATAATATGATATTTTCCGAAAAAGTAATATTTAAAAATGGATATGAGGAAGATAATTTTGTTGGTTTAAAATATAAAAAAGATAAAATTAATATTTATTTACCACTAGGATATGATAAGAATCTTTTTAATACAGAAGATAATCTTAGTAATAATCAAAAAGTTGATTTATTATTATTATTAAAATCGATATCATTGGTTAAAAGCTTAAATAATGAAAGAACAGCTTTTGGTGATGATATAGGAGAAAATTCTGAAATTCCATTTAATTCTTTTATATGGATGATTAGTGATTATTTCAATAATGGTTTATATCAAGAAATTGAGAAGAAATATTCCCAAAAAGGACATGGCAAAATTAATTGGAAAAAGACTTTAAATTCAGAACATTATTTTTCAAATAACCGTGTCAATTATATTAATCCATATTATGAATCTAACATTCAAAGAAGCAATTTAATTACAGAATTAAATAATTATTGTTTGCATCAAAGCGTAAATTATATCGGGTTTCTATTTGGCAATATAGTATTACCAGAATGTAATTTAAAAGAAATTGTTGTTAAGAATAATATAAAATATTACATCAGTATCTTAAATAAAGAATTATCAAAATCATTTAATGATAGAAAAAAGATGCTTTTAATTCATATAAAAAGAATCCTTGAAATGAGTTATGATAATAATTTTGAGAACCAACCTACGTACGGAACTAGAAGATATGAATATGCCTGGGAAAAAATGGTTAGTGATACATTGGGAAGTAAAATTGATATAAGTAAATATTTTCCAAATGCATACTGGAATATAGTGGGAAGAAAATCAGAAGAGGATAAATCAAGATTGAGACCAGACTCTATATATATAAATAAAAAATATAAAAAATTCTATATTCTAGATGCAAAATATTATAAATTTGGAATAACTGGAAATATATCTGATCTTCCACATACTGATTCTATTCAAAAGCAAATTACATATGGTGATCATATTGCAAATAATCATGAAACATATGGTATAGAAAAAAATAATATATATAATACTTTTATTCTACCTTTTAATAAGAAAAGTGATCCTTTTGTAACGAATGATAATATTAAATATATGGGTTATGCAAATAGTGCATGGAGAGATAAAAAAGAAATATTTAATTATGAAAAAATATCTTTATTATTAGTTGATATGAAATATATGATAGATTGTTATTATTTAAAAGATCGTTTTGATATGGAATGTTTAGTAGATTTAATAGAAAAATCAAGTAGGAATAAATAATAAATTTGGTGTATATAATGATATTGTAGCACTTGGCTTAAAATATGCCGGATATGAATTTAATGAATTTAGTTAATGAAAATATAAAAAATAATCTGATAAATACGATATTAAAGTTTAAAAATTTATTTTTATAATAATGCTATAACATTAACAACTGACATTTCAAAAATAAAAGAATGGCAAGTTGGATATATAGTTATATTTAAAAAAATATAGATATAATTTCAGATAAAAGAAATAAAAGTGGAGTGCCATTTGTTAAGAATAAGTTAAAAAATGAAAATGAGAAGGCAATAGTTTTCTCATTTTTTTAAATTATGTTAAAATTATTAATAGGAGCATTATATGGTATTAGTATATGTGCTAATATGATTAGTTTATATGATCGTTCTCATAATATTTCTGTTAGTGAAAGAAAAAAAGAACTTATAAAAAATTAAAGAAGAATTAAATAACAATTTACATTTTGTATGAGTAAAATTATCAAGAAATTGGTGATCTTTTTATAATAATTTTTTAAAGTTAATAATGATTTTTTAATTTATAATAGTTATTAAAGATATACTGATATTTAGAAAAGCTTATGTTAAGTTTAGAAAAATTTCTAATTTTTGATAATTAAATCTTGGCAATTTTAAAGTAAATTACCCACATTCGATTGTTATTGTGGTAATTTACAAAAATTTAAGCAAGAATTAAGCAAGAATTAAGTAAGATATATTGAATTTAAATACAAATAATAGTTGATATTATGAATAAATTAGGAATTAAATCAAAAGAAACATTAAGATCTACTTATTTTGATCCAGCTATAAAACCAACGAGTAAAAATCAAATGTATTATAAAATTTAAACATAATGGGTAGTTAAAAAATAAATCTTAACTATCCAAATGTTAAATTTTATTTAATTTTAGAGAGAAAGCTCTTGTTTTTGTATAAGAAAATTCTTAGTATAGAATAATAATGTTAAAAAACCACCAAATAATGGTGGCTTTTTATTTTAAATCATAGATAAAATCAATTATCATATTTCTAGTTATTAATGAACCATTTATATTATATAGAATATTATCGTATACAAAGAAAGCTTTAACATTAAATTCTAAATCATCATATGCATATGTTATAACCGGTGCCTTATATAAATAAACATCAATATCTAATGAATCAATATGAGTAATATCAAAATTATCATCTGTGCATGTTCCGACTTCAAATTCTATTATTTTTTGGATATCATCTTTTGTAGCATAGGTAGTTAAGAATGATAAATTCATATCCATAGTTGTATTGCTAGATGCTTCTGGTATAATTTTAGGAGCATCTATACCATTTTTATTTAATTTAGCATAAATTATTTTATTGCTATTTTTTATTGTTTTAACAATGGTAAATGATTTATCAATTATGCTTTCATTATGTAATATATGTTTGTTTAAATCATTTTGTAATTCATTTAAGTTTATTTTTTGACCTTCTAATAGATGACTCATATTAAATTTATTTATTATCGGAGCTTTAATAATGCATTTATAGTTATTAGATCCATTATTTGTTGGTTCTAAACTATATAATTTTTTTATAATATCTTTGGCAAATACAACGCTTGATCCTATTAAAAAAATAATTAAAATTGAATAAATAATTGTTATAAGTCTATTATGCCAAAATATTTTTTTGTATGTTTCATTATTATTAATAATATTGTTAAATATTCTTTCTTTTTTTTGTTCACTTAATTTCATTTTAGTATAATATTTTTGATAATTGTCTTTAAATTTTTTCATTTTCATAATCCCTTTCTAATTTTAAAATTTTTCTACCTCGTGCTAGTCTTTGTCTAACTGTTGATTCTTTAATTTTTGTTATTGTAGAAATTTCTTTGGTAGTATAACCATAATAATAGTATAAGTGAAATATTATTCTATATTTTTTAGGAAGTTTATTCATATAATTATTAAAGTAATTTTCCAATTTGTCTTCTTTTGCAATATCAAAGTCATTATCAAGAAAATTAACTTTCTTTTTCCAATTACTTTTAAATAAATCTTTACACTCATTAATAGTAGCTACAATTAACCATTTTTTAACTACAATATCATTTTTATTAATAGTGTTTTGTTTATTAAAGTATTTTAAAAATACTCTTTGAATTATATCTTCACTATCATATTTATTATGAGTATAACTATATGCTAATCTATACATATCATCTATATATTTTGAAAATATATATTCAAACCAATCTTGCATTTTTCTCCTTTCATAAATAATAACGATACAAATAAGATATTTGTTACAAAAATATTATAGTATTATAAAATAAAAATTCTTATTAATATAAGTAATATATAAAAATACTCTTTAATATTATTTACTTTTATATGCAAGAAATTCTTGCTAGCAATGCCATATAATTTTGATATAATAATTTTAATTTATCTTTTATTATGTTTTTAGGAAAGGAGGAAAGTTATGAATCTTGGTGATAAAATCTTAAAAATAAGAAAGGATAATAAAATGTCACAAGAACAATTTGCTGAAATTTTAAATGTAACAAGGCAAACAGTTTCCAATTGGGAAAATGGCAATAATTATCCAGATATTGAAACATTAATTAAAATCAGTGATAAGTTTAATGTTTCCCTAGACATTTTATTAAAAGGTGATAAAGAAATGATAAAAGATATTAAAAAGAAAACCAAAAATAATAAAGTATTAAAAAGAATTATTATTGCTCTTAGTATAGTTATCGTTATTTTAATAGTAGGGACTATAATCTATAAAGAATATAGTTACCGATATCAAATTAATTTTATGGAAAATAATGCTGAAAGTGCTATAACTAATAAATGTAATTTAGATGGTAAAAGATTAAAAATTATGGCTTTTGCTCATGATGTATGTAATGGAAATAAAAAATTTTTAGAAACTCCACTTTGTATTTCTAGTAAATCATTATGTGAAAATAGAAAATTTTTGGAAGTTCCAAAATGTACATCAGATTTTGATAATAAACCATCTAACTACAATATTTTAGATAATAATACAAAAGAACAAGAAAAAGAATTAATGGAAAATATGAATATTAATTTAGATGATTATGAGAATACTTATGATTTACTTAGAGATATGGAAGATTATATTATTAGTATTGGTGGTAAATGTGATAATAGATAATAAAAATATTTAAAAAATATTATGATAAATTAATGAATTTTGTTAATATTTTTTATAGAGAAATCTAAATATGAGAAAAGGTTTAATAATTTTCTCTTTTTTTATGCCATTTGAATTATAAGAGATTATTTTAATATTATCGATTTTTTAGTATAATAGAATTGAAACAAATGTAATTTGTAGAAATGGAGAAATTATGAAAAAAGGTCTAAAAATTGCTTTAATTGTTATAGGTGTTTTAATAGGAATTATTACACTTGATACTTTACAAGCAAAAATCTTTGATAATAGTCCACTATTGAAGATAAGAGATAATTTAGATGGAGAAACTCTTGATTATATTGATAAAGGTATATTTGTAAATCATTATCATTGTACCAATAATGAAAAAGTTACTACTTGGAAAGGAACAAAATTTTCTTGTTCTGTTAAAGAAATTTCTTTAAATGATATTAATGATAAAATAATAAATTTTGTTAGTAATCAAGAAGAAGATAATACCAATTATGCTTATAATTACATTGATACTGAAAAACAAGTAATTGTCGTTGGTTTAGTTGATAATAATGAAAATAATCAAGATGAATTTATTAAAAAAGTTTTTTCTAGCTGTTGTGGATCAGAATACATACATTATATAAAAAATAATAACTTAATTGAATTTAATGAATCAAAAGATGTATTTGAAGCAAAAATTATTGTTGCAGAAAAAGATTATATTACAGTAGAAGTTTTAAAAGATAGCAATTCTTTAAAAAAAGATGATAAGGTTACTATGAAAATAACAAGACCAACAGATGGAACAAATGATTTCTATGTGGTTGGAAATAAAGTTAGAATTACATTTAATGGTAATATACTATATTCAAATCCTGCTCAAATAGGAGCTATTAAAATAGAACTTATATAATAATTATATTGTAAAAGTATAAAAAACTAAAAATTATGTTAAAATTATTAATAGGAGAGTGAATAAAATGAGAAAAAATATTAAAACTACCGAAGGGATATTTCCTATGCCAGTACTATTAATAGCAACCTATAATGAAGATGATAGTGTTAATGTTATGAATGCTGCCTGGGGAACTATGGCATCAAGGAATCAAGTTATTTTAAATTTAACTGAAACACATAAAACAGTGAAAAATATCAAAGCAAGAAAGGCATTTACTATAAGTATTGCAGATAGTAATCATGTAGTAGAAGCTGATTATTTTGGAGTAGTATCAGGTAATGATACACCTAATAAATTTGAAAATAGTGGATTAACTGCTACAAAATCTGAAAATATAGATGCCCCAATTATAAATGAATTTCCCATTTGTATGGAATGTGAATTTATAGAATATGGTGATTTTGGTGTACTTGCCAATGTAGTAAATATAAGTGTAGATGAAAATGTAATGAATGGAGATAATATTGATATTTCTAAAATATCCGCAATTGCATTTGATCCATATACACATGGTTATTATAAAATTACTGAAAGAGTTGGAGAAGCTTTTAAAGATGGTTTTAAATTAAAAAAATAGAAAGGCATTAATTAAAATATTATTGATATTTTTACTAAAAAATAATTAACTCTACTTTTAGTAGGTGTTAAAATATAACATAATATTATATAGTTTTCTTTGAAAGGAGCAAAATATTATGGATCAAGTAAAAATAGGTAAGTATATTGCTGAATGTAGAAGAAAACAAAATTTAACCCAAGAAGAATTAGCTGAAAAATTGGGAATAACTTATAAGGCAGTATCAAAATGGGAGTGTGGTAAAGGACTCCCTGATGCATCCATTATGATAAGTTTGTGTCAAATATTAAAAATTAGTGTTAATGATTTATTAAGTGGTGAAAAAGTTGATCAAGATAAATATCAAAAAAAATTAGAAGAAAATATTATTGATACAATCGATTATTCTAATAAAAAAGTATTAGCAAAAAATAAATTAATCTATGAAATGATTATGTTCTTTGGTTTAGGTTTAATTTTTATTGCCTTTACTATTTATCCATCTGATAGTAGTTGGGGTTCTATTCATTCCACCATGGGTTTACTTATCTCTACTTTTGGTTTTATTAACATAAAAAAGGATAGAACTATTTTAAAGAAATTATTTCTAGGTATAAGTTATTTTATGTTAGGTTTTATATTATTAGTTGTTATCGATTATTCTAATGTCATTTTAAATAAAGTAGCCCCAAGATTTTCATATTCAATAAAGACAACTGAGTCAATGATTATTTATAAAGCCCCACTATGTAATGTTTATCGAATAAATCGCAATACAAAAAATGAATACTATATAGTTGATACTAAGAAATCTTATACAGAAGATACTATACCTATAACACCATTTAATAGAGATAAAGCTGGTATTGATAATATTAGTAAATTTAAAAATAAATATGTTGGTAATAATAGTAATGATAGTCATTTAATAGATAGTTTACCACTGGCAGAATATGGATATGTTTTTGAAATTGATTCAAAAAATTTAAAACTTACTATTAATTATCATATTACAGATTGGTATATAAATGAAAATGCTTATTTAGAAAAATGTTTATTGTATAATACTATTTCTATATTTTCTTTAATAGATAATGTTTTAGAAATTAATTACAATTTTAGTGGTAAATCTTATACTGTTAGTCGTAGTCAAGTAGAAAATTTATATCCTAATTTTGATAAAATAGTTGACCAAGAAATTAATAAAGATAATTTTAATAAATATGTAGAAAATAAAATAAATGATAATACTTTTGTCTTAAATACTTTTAATAAAATATTTATCTAAATATAAATTGGCATTTTTTAATAAATATGCTATATTAATGTTAGGTGAATATAATGCAAAAAGGAATTAAAATAACTTTAATTATTCTAAGCTTTTTAATTGGCATAGTACTATTAGATACTTTACAAGCTAAAATATTTAATAATAGTCCCTTGTTGAAGATAAGACAATATTATGATGAAGAAAAAAACTATTATATTGATAAAGGATTATTTGTAAATCATTATTATTGTAGTGAAAAGGAAGAAAAAACTTTATTTAAAAAAGTAAAATATAGTTGTCCTCTTCAAGATAGTCAAGAAATAGCTGATGGTATAGATAAAGAATTAGTAGAATGTATAGAAAATGAATTAGGAGCTTATTTAGTTACTGAAAATGATTCTTTAAAAGAAATACCTTTAAGTGAAATTAAAAAATCTGATACTCTTAAAATTGCCTATTACAAAGGTGTACAAGCTAGTAATAATCAAGATAATATGTATGTGTTAGTATATCCTAAAAATGGTACTTATGAATTTAGTGTAATGAAAGATTTTGATAAATATTTTTATGAAAAATTTGCTATATATCAAACATATGAAAGTCCTTTAACTCCTACTATTTATATTCATAGTCAAAATAATGATGTTGATTTTAAAAATATTTTAAATAAATGTCATAAAGTTAGTAATTCTAATGAAGAATCTTTACCAACAAAAACTGTTAATAACTTAAAAGAAACAACAAAAATAATTATTAAAAATAGTGATAAAACCTTAGGAACAATAAAGGATAATAAACAAATTCAAGAAATATTAACTATTATATCAAGTAGTAAACGATCTGGTAGTGCTTGTTTAGCAGATAATTATTCATTTGAATTTGAAATGTATGATAACAATAATAAATTAATTGATACAATATATGTTTGGCATGATGGTTATAGATTGCTACCTAAAAGTATAAATGGTTGTTATTATTCACATTATAGTGATACAGATTTAAGAAAAATTATTGAAAAGACAACTGATTTTGTATTTTATGATATTCTTGATTTAAGAGATAGTTTTGATCAAAAATTACAATTAATATTTAAAAATAATAAATATAATTATTATTTAAAAAGTGATGATACTAATGAAATATTAATTAAATTTTCATTAACTAATCAAGTTATGACACTTAAATATGCCTTGAAAAATAAATATATTACAGCTGCAAAAGTTGCTACTGAATATCCTGAGATTTTAATAGAAAAAAGTAATTAGTATTTTATACTAATCTGAAAAAAGATGGTATTATTTATAAAATAAAATAAACTTACAAAAAATAAAAATATATGCTATAATTAATTCTGTTAAGCAAAAAATTAAGTCAATTTATCAATGAGTAGCCAAATGCGTAAGTCCAATTGAGTAAGGACTTACGTATTTTTATGCTTAAAATTGAGGAGGAATTTTTTGTGAAAAAACTTGATTTAGGAAATGATAAGATTTCTAAGCTAATTAAAAAATTTGCTATACCATGTGTTATTAGTATGATAGTAGCAGCACTGTATAATATTGTTGATCAAATTTTTATTGGATGGAGTACTGCCGGGGCTTTTGGTAATGCTGCTACAAATATTGTTTATCCCTTTACTGTTATAGCTCTTGCTTTTGCTCTATTAGTTGGTGATGGATCAGCAGCATTATTTAATTTATCAATAGGGTCTAAAAATGTTGAAAAAGCAAATAAATCGATTGGTAATGGTTTAATAATTTTAATAATTGTTGCTATTATACTTACTATGTTAGGTCTTACTTTTAACAAACAAATATTAAGTATCTTTGGTGGCAATCCTAAGGAAGTAGAATGTTATCGATATGCCAAAGATTATTTGATAATAATTTGTTATGGCTTACCTTTTTATATTATAGGTCAAGGTTTAAATGCTGCGATAAGAAGTGATGGCAGTCCTAAATATGCAATGATAGCAACAATAGTAGGAGCTATTTCTAATATTATTTTAGATCCAATATTCATATTTTTATTAAAAATGAGTGTTAAAGGTGCTGCTATTGCAACTATTATTGGTCAAATTTTTACTTTTATAATAAGTATTTTATATTTTAAAAAATCTAAATCATTTAAGATTAATAAACAATCAATTAAATTAGATAAAGAAGTATGTAAACAATTATTATTATTAGGTTTACCTTCTTTAATAACACAATTAGCAATTGTAATTATAATTGCTGTTGCCAATAATTTAGTTGGTAAGTATGGATATATGACAATTGCAAGTTCAAAAATTGCTTATGGAGTTGTAACACCTCTTGCCGTTATTGGAATATGTATGAAAGTATTTGGTATTGTTGTATCCATAGTTATCGGTGTATCCTTAGGAGGTATGCCTATTATTGGCTATAATATGGGTGCAGGCAATATAAAAAGAGTTAAAGAAACAATAAAATATATTTTAATAACTAATTTTATAATAGGGTGTATAGCTTTTGGATTATTTGAAATTTTCCCTACTTTAATTATTAATATTTTTGGTAATGGTAATTCGTTTGAATATATAGAATATGCTAAATATTGTTTGCGTATTTTCTTAGGTGGTATTATATTAACTTGTATAACTAAATCATTATCAATAATATTACAATCAATGGGATCTAGTGTTAAATCAACTTTATTGGCATTAGCCAGAGATGTTATCTTTTTTGTTCCAGCAATTATTATAATTGCCACTTTAAGTCATAGTGTTGTAACAATGTTATGGAGTGCAATTATTGCGGATATTTTAGCATTTATATTAGGATATCTTTTATTAAAAAGTGAATTAAAAAATAAAGAGTAAATCATAAATTTGGTTTACTTTTTTTTAAAAATTAAATTTAGTAACTTAGTTGTAACTTTGAATGTAATATAATGTTAGATATAGAAAGGAAATTTATATGGAAATTTTAAGAGTTGAAAATTTAACAAAAATTTATGGTAAAGGTACAACAAAAGTGGTGGCGTTAGATAATATTTCTTTTAGTGTGGAAAAAGGTGAGTTTATAGCCATTGTTGGTGCGAGTGGTAGTGGTAAATCGACACTTTTACATTTAATTGGTGGCGTTGATCGCCCAACTTCTGGTAAAGTTTACATAGATGGCAAAAATATATTTGATTTTGATGATGATAAACTTGCTATTTTTAGGAGGAGACAAATTGGTTTAATATATCAATTTTATAATCTAATTCCGATTTTAAATGTTGAAGAAAATATTACTTTACCCCTTGCCTTAGATAATCGTAAAATAGATAATATCGAAGTAAATAATATGTTAAAATTATTAGGTTTACAAGATAGAAAAAATCATTTACCTAATGAACTTTCTGGTGGTCAACAACAAAGAACTAGTATAGGTCGAGCTTTGATTACTAATCCAGCTTTAATTTTAGCTGATGAACCAACCGGAAATTTGGATTCAAAATCTAGTGATGAGATAGTATCTTTACTTAGAAAGTCCAATAAAGAGTTAAATCAAACAATTATTATGATTACCCATAATATGGAAATAGCTAAATATGCTGATCGTATAATAAAAATAGAGGATGGCAAAATTGCATCGGGGGAAAATTCATGAATTTACTTAATAAATTAACTATTAAAAATTTAAAATTAAATAAAAAAAGAACAATAGTCACAATTATAGGAATAACTTTATCTGTTGCCCTCATTACGGCCGTAGCATCTATTTATACTAGTGGTTTAAAATCTTTAATTAATTTTGAAACTTATGAAAAAGGTAACTTTCATGTAGCTTTTTATAATGTGCCAAAAGAAGATTTATATATTTTTCAAAATAACCGAGAAATAGAGAATTTAAATTTGACTCAAAATATTGGTTATGCAAAAATAAATTCTAAAAATCCGGATAAACCTTATGCTTACATAAAAGCATTTACAAAAAATTCTTTTGCTAATTTATCTATAAAATTAGTTGAAGGAAGGTTACCAGAAAATAGCAATGAAATAATTATTCCAACACATTTAAAAACTAATGGAAGATTAGAACTTACAGTTGGTAGTGAAATTACTCTTGATATTGGTCAAAGAATTAATTTAGATGATAATACTATTTTAGAACAAAACAATCCTTTTCAAAATAATGAAGATATAATAAGTACAACCGCTAAAACTTATAAAATTGTGGGTATTGTTGAAAGACCAGCTACTAATATTGAAAGTTATACAGCCCCAGGCTATACTTTTATTACTTTGACAGATGATCAAAAATTAAATAATCTAGTTGATGTTTATGCTAGATATAGTAAAGATGGTATTAAAAATGTTTATACAATAACTGCTAATATTTTAGGTGTAAATGAAAATTTATTTACTAAATATTATAAAGGAACAGCCACAGCTTTTGAGTTGGAACAATATCTAAATAAAGTATTACCAAAAGAAAAATATTCAATTAATATTAATTCTTATTTAATTGATTTAGAAACTAATCCCTTAGAGGTAAGTGGTGTAGGAGAACTTGGCATCGTAGTTTTAATTGTATTAGGCATTATTATATTTACTTCTGTATTTTGTATAAAAAATAGTTTTGATATTTCTATTACAGAAAAAATAAAACAATATGGTATGTTAAAAAGTATCGGAGCTACTAAAAAACAAATTAAAAGAAATGTTTTTTATGAAGCAACTATTTTAGGAATAATTGGTATACCATTTGGAATATTATCTGGTTTATTGGCATCTTATATCTTAATTATTATTAGTAATTACTTTTTAAAAGATAGTATAGCCATTGGTTTAAATTTAAAATTTTCGTTTTCATATTTAGCAATAATCATAGCTATTATTCTAGGTATAATTACTATTTATTTTTCAGCATTTAGAAGTGCTAGAAGAGCAGCTAAAATATCCCCAATTGATTCTATTAGAAATAGTGCTAATATAAAAATAAATTCTAAAAAAATTAAATCACCCAAATTCATTAAAAAATTATTTGGAATGGGAGGAGAAATTTCTTATAAAAATTTCAAAAGAAATAAGAAAAAATATCGAACAACAGTAATTTCTATAATAGTATCAGTATTTGTTTTTATTGCCTTATCTAGTTTTATGGAAATGGCTTTTGCTACTGTGGAAAATGAATTAAAAATTTCTGAATATAATGTTGCTATATCTTCAAATTATCCTGATAATCCGGATATTTATAATAAATATCTTACTATTTCTAAATTAGATAATATCGAAAATTTTACAATATTAAGACCAGTTGGTTTTAACTATGAAAATAAAAAATTAAACCCCGAATATATAAAGTTTTTACATTTAAATGTAAATGAAGAAGATAATGATGAGTATATTAAAATTTATACTTTGGGTACAAGTCAATATCAAAAATATATTAAAAAATTAGGATTAAATTATGATGAAGTAAAAGATAAAGGAATATTAATGGATTATTTGACAGTTGGTTATCAAGCAGCTGAAAATAAAAATGAAAAACCAAAAATGATTTATAAAACTTTAAGATATACTGATTTTAAAACAAACGAAATATTATCTGGTACATTAGATGGTAATATTCCATTTCAAATCGAAATTGGCCATATTACTGATATCAAACCTTTTGGCCTTAAAGATTATCAAAATACATATTTAATTATAAGTGAAGAGTTATATAATAAAATTGCTACAAATACACCAATACAAATGCTTATAAAAACTAATGATGCTTCCAAATTACAAAATGATATTGATGAAATATTAAAAGATGAAAATTATTATGTTGATAACATGGCTGAAAATGTTAAGATTATGAATAATTTATATACATTAGTAGGCATATTCCTTTATGGATTTATAATAGTTATTTCTCTAATAGGTATAACAAATATTTTTAATACAATAACAACTAATATGGAATTAAGACGAGGCGAATTTGCTATGTTAAAATCTGTTGGTATGACCATGAAAGAATTTAATCATATGATTAGATTAGAAACTTTCTTTATGGGAATGAAAGCATTATTCTTTGGTATTCCTATTGGTATAGGACTATCATATTTAATATATTACTTTTTAGCAGCATCTACAATGGCATATAAAATTCCAATTAAAGCTATTATTATTTCAATAGTAGTAGTATTTATTCTTATATCTATGATTATGAAATATTCAATGAATAAAATAAATAAACAAAATACCATTGAAACAATTAGAAATGAAAATATTTAATTAAAAGGGGCATTAAGCCTCTTTCTAATATGTTATAATTAATGCAAGGGGTGATTAATATGAATATCTTATTAATTGAAGATAATATATCAATTATCAAAGGACTTATTTATTCACTAAAAAAAAATAATCTTAATTTAATATATAAAACGAATATTAAAGAAGCAAAAGAATATTTAATTAATAATAATAATTTAAATTTAATTATTTTAGATATAACTTTACCAGATGGAAATGGTTTTGATTTTTATCAAAATACTATTAAAGCATTAAAAATACCAACTATCTTCTTAACGGCCAAAGATGAAGAAGATGATATTGTAAAGGGTTTAGAAATAGGAGCAGAAGATTATATAACTAAACCATTTAGTACTAAGGAATTATTAGCTAGAATAAATAAAGTATTACTAAGATTTAAAAAGATAAGTTTAATTAAAGTTAAGAATATAGTTTTTGATATGGATAAAGTTATAGTATATAAAGATAATGTTCAAATTGAATTAACACCATTAGAATTAAAATTAGTTAGTTTACTATTTAATAATATAGGTAAAACTATTAGTAGAGTTACAATTTTAGATAAAATATGGGAATGGACTGGTAACTATGTTGATGACCATACAATTACAGTTTATTTGCAAAGAATAAGAGAAAAAATAGGAACTAATATTATTAAAACTGTAAAAGGAATAGGTTATAGAATAGATGAAGAATAAAATAGAATTAAAAAAATTTATTATTAAAATATCTTGGGTATCTTTATTAATATTACTTATGTTTATACTAATAAATAATTATCAATATCAAAAATATACAGAAAATTTTAATAATAAAGTAAGTAATATAGTAGAGATAATAGAAAGTAAATATCCTTTATTAGATGAAAAAGAAATTATTGATATTTTAAATAGTAAAAGTAATACTAAAAATAATATATTAGATAAATACACTCTTAGTTTAAATAATAAATCAATCATTATGGAAAATGATAAGTTATATAATAAATATCTAATATTTAATACTTTAATATTTGTAATAAGTTTGTTATTTTTAATTTATTTATTTATCAAATATTTACAAAAAAGAGAAAAAGCTATTAATGATATTACTAAATATATAAAGGAATTAAATAAAAAGAATTATAGTTTAAAAATTGATTCAAATACTGAGGATGATTTATCTATTTTAAAAAATGAAATATATAAAACAACAGTAATGTTAAAAGAAACCAGAGATATTTCTATTAAAGATAAAAAGAATCTTAAAAAGTCATTGGAAGATATTTCTCATCAAATAAAAACACCTTTAACAAGTATTTTAGTTATGTTAGATAATTTAATTGATGATCCCGATATGGATAAACATGTTAGAGAAGATTTTATTAGAGATATTAAAAGAAATGTTAATAATATTAGTTTTTTAGTTCAATCAATTTTAAAATTATCTAAATTTGATGTTAATGCTATTAAATTTATGAGAAAAAAATTTTATTTAAAAGATTGTATTCAAGAAGCAAGTAAAAATGTATCTACTTTATGTGATTTAAAAAATATTAAATTAAATATAAAGGGTGATGATACAGCATTTATCTTGGGAGATTTTATGTGGCAAGTTGAAGCTATTACCAATATTTTAAAAAATTCCTTAGAGTATTCTTCTTTAAATAGTACAATAGATATTATATATGAACAAAATAATGCTTATGCCAAAATTAGTATTATAGATTATGGAGAATGTATTTCTAAACAAGATTTACCACATATATTTGAAAGATTTTATAAAGGTAAAAATTCATCTTCGGATAGTATTGGAATTGGGTTAGCTTTATCTAAGGCTATTATTGAAAATGATAATGGTGTAGTAAATGTTGAATCAAACAAAAATAGTACTAAATTTATAATTAAATATTTTAATATATAATATTATACTAATTTATTATGTTATAATTTTAATAGGTGATAAAAAATTGTTAGTGGTTTATACCGTTTATGGTGACAGTTGAGAAAGTGGATATGAAAGGATGTTATATGGATAAAAAGGTATTATTGCTATTTTAAAAACAGTTGTTAAAATTAATTCTATAAAATAAAAAAGGAGAAGATAAATATGCTATTTGAAGATGTTATTAGAAAAAGATTTTCAGCTCGAAGTTTTAAAGATACTGAAATTGATGAAAAATTAATTATTAAAATATTGGAAGCTGGTAATGTAGCTCCGACTGCTAAAAATTTACAACCACAAAAAATATATGTTGTTAAATCTAAGGAAGGATTACAAAAAATTGATAAAGTTACAAGATGTAGATATAATGCACCGGTTTGTCTTATTGTTGCCAGTGATAAAAATATTGCGTGGTCAAATGGTAATTATACTACTTTGGAAATGGATGCTTCCATTGTAGCAACACATATGTTATTAGAAGCTACTAATATAGGAATAGATAATATATGGGTAATGATGTTTGATAAATTAGCTTTAAAAAAAGAATTTAATATTCCCGATAATATTGAACCGATTTGTTTACTTTTTCTAGGTTATAAAACTAGTGATTGTAAACCATCTCATTTACATAATACTAGAAAAGATTTAAAAGAAATTGTTGAGTACCTATGAATAGGGAAGAAGTACTACAATATGTAAAAAATAAGTATCATACTAATCCCGAATATTTGTGGCTTAAATATCCGCAATATGCAGTTTTAAGAAACAATAAAAAATGGTATGGCATTATTATGAATGTTTCTAAAAGAAAATTAGGTTTTAACGAAGATGAAGAAATAGATATTTTAAATGTTAAATGTCCTCCGGAAATAAATGGCAATATAAGAATGAATAAAGGCATTTTACCTGCTTATCATATGAATAAAGAACATTGGTTAAGTATTATGTTAGATGGATCTGTCTTAAAAGAAGAAGTACAACAATTAATAGATTTAAGTTTTGATACTATAAAAAATTAGAGTTTAAAACTCTTTTTTTATTGACATCTGTATATAGACTGTATATAATATACATATACAGAGGTGAAACATGGAAATAATTATTAGTAATACTAATGGTGTACCAATATATGAGCAGATAAAAGAGCAAATAAAAATAAAAATTATAACTGGTGAACTTGTTACTGGGGAATTATTGCCATCAATTAGAGCCTTAGCCAAAGATTTAAGATGTAGTGTAATAACTACTAAAAATGCCTATGAAGAATTAGAAAAAGAAGGTTATGTTAAAACTAAACCTGGTAAAGGCTTTTATGTATCGCAAATCAATAAAAATTTAGCTTTGGAAGAACAATTAAATAAAATTCAAGATTTATTAGAAAGTGCTGTTCTAACTGCTAAAATGAATAATATTTCTAAAAAAGATGTAATAGATATTGTAAATATTTTGTTTGAGGAGGAATAAAATGGAAAATATTTTAGAAATTAAAGACTTATGTAAAAAATATGATAATTTTGAATTAAAAAATATTAATTTTAATTTGCCTAAGGGAATGATAATGGGCTTAATTGGTGAAAATGGTGCTGGTAAAACTACGACTATTAAAGCAATATTAGATGTTATAACAAGTTATCAAGGCATAATTAAAATTTTTGGAAAGGATATTCATAAATATTCAGAAGTATATGAAGATGTTGGAGCAGTTTTAGATGAATCATTTTTTCCAGAGATATTGACACCTAATGATATTAGTAAAATAATGCCAGGTATTTACAAGAATTGGGATAATAATTTATTTAAAAAATATTTAGTGGAATTTGCTTTATTACCTAATAAACAAATTAAAACTTTTTCCAAAGGAATGCAAAAAAAATTAGAAATTGCCACAGCATTGTCTCATCATCCTAAACTTTTAATATTAGATGAGCCAACTTCGGGTTTAGATCCAGTTGCTAGAAATGAAGTTATTGATATCTTTCAAAATTTTATCCAAAATGAAGAGTGTTCTATCCTTTTGTCTAGTCATATTACCACTGATTTAGAACATATAGCAGATTATATAACTTTTATTAATGATGGAGAAATATTACTTTCGACTACTATGGATACAGTTTTAAATAATTATGGTTTGGTAAAATGTAGTGAAAAAGAATTTAACTCTATTGCTAAAACTGATTATTTAAAATATCAAAAAAATAAATATAATTATGAGGTTTTAATTACAGATATAAAAAAATTTAAAAAGAAATATAAAATAGATGTTATTGATAAAATTACACTGGATAATTTAATGTTATTAATGATTAAGGGGGTAAAATAATGTTGGGATTTATTAAAAAAGATTTAGCAATGATTAAAAGTAATTTTAAATCTTTAATCTTTTTAGTAATTATTTATTTGTTGTTGGGATTATATGGTCAAATGGATATTTCATTTATACTTCCTTTTATTAGTGTTATGTTAATAATGTCAACATTTAATTATGATAATTATAATAAGTGGGATGCTTATGCTGCAACTTTACCTAATGGACGTATTAATAGTGTTCGAGCTAAATATTTAATAACTATAATAATTATTGTTATAACTACAATATTTGTAATTCTCTTAGAAATATTATTTGATTATTTGATGTTTTCAGCATTTAATTATATGATGATCATTATAACTACTTTAACTACTTGTTTTGCAACTTTACTTTTAGAAAGTATAATGTATCCTTTTATTTATAAATTTGGTATTGAAAAAGCTAGAATTGCTATCTTTTTATTAATTTTTGGCATATCATTTCTATTTGGAGCTCTATCTAGTTTTATCAATTTAGGTAAATTAATAAATAATTTAAGTTTTTTAGGTAATTGGTGGTTTTTAATTACTTTAATAGTTATATTATTTGTTTTATATTTATCTTATAAAATATCATTACGAATATATAAAAGAAAAGAGTTTTAATACTATATAGAAATATAAAATACATGTTATAATAAAATGAGAACGGAAGTAATATAATGAAAAAAAGTATTAAAAATATTCTTAGCTATAATAGTAAAACTTTAATTGGTTTTGAATTAATATATAAATTAGTATCTACTATAATTTTTATTCCCTTATTTTTAACAATATTTAAATTAATTACAAAAATAGGGGGTTATAATTATTTAACAATAGAGAATTTAATAAAATTTATAACTAATCCTTTAACATTATTATTTTTAATAATTTTAATAATTTTATTAACGTTTTACATTTTAATAGATATAAGTACTATAATAATTATATTAGATAGTTCTTATCAAAAAAAGAAAATAACTATTAAAAATGCTTTTACTATGGCTTGTCAAAAATCATTAAATGTTTTTAAAAGAAAAAATTTTTTCTTACCATTTTTAGTATTATTTTTAATTCCTTTTTTAAATATTGGTATATCCTCAGGTTTTATTTCTACTATTAAAATTCCTGAATTTATATTAGATTTTATTACAAGTAATAAATTATTATCTATATTATATTATATATTAATTTTTATCTTAGCAATTATTTTATTTAGATGGTTATATGTATTACATTATTTTGTTTTAGAAGATTGTAATTTTAAAGAAGCCAGAATTAAAAGTACTAATTTAAGTAAAAATAATAAATTAAAAGATTTTTTGAAATTAACATTAAGTCAATTTGTTATTGGAATTATTTATGTTTTATTTATTTTAGTTGGTATTATTTTAATTACTTTAATATATAAATGGTTAGGTAAAATTAATATTTTTGGCAATATATCTATTACAATTATTTGGTTGCTAATTGCTATTTCTTTTATTATTGTTATTCTTTTAGCAACACCAATTAGTTATGCAATTATTAGTATTTTATATTATCGGCATAAAGATAAAATTAAGGAAAATATTAAACATGTAAAAGTAAAAGAAATTAATAATCAAAAAATTAACAAAAGATTTAAAATTTTTAAATATTGTATTTTTGTTCTTTTAATAGGTTGTGCTACTTTATTTACTTATTCTGTAATAAATGGCAAATATGATTTAAATATTGAGTATATTAGAACAATGGAAGTAACTGCTCATCGTGGAGCCTCAGTAGATTTTCCAGAAAATACAATGAAGGCTTTTATTGGGGCCAAAGAATATGGTGCAGATTGGATTGAACTTGATGTTCAACAAACAAAAGATAAAAAGTTAATTGTGTTGCATGATACTAATTTAAGAAGAACTACGGGAGTAAATAAAAATACTTGGGAGATGACTTATGCTGAAATAGAAAAGTTAGATGCTGGTAGCTTTTTTGATTCTAAATTTAAAGGAGAAAAAATACCTTTACTAGAAGATGTAATAAAATATGCCAAAGAAAATAATCTTAAATTAAATATTGAATTAAAGCCCACTGGTAATGAAGAAAATTTTGAATCTTCGGTTATAGATGTTATTAGAAAATATGATTTTCAAAATAATTGTGTCGTTACATCCCAAGTTTATGAAGTATTAGAAAATGTAAAAAAATATGATAAAGATATTAAAACAGTTTATGTTATGAGCTTTGCTTATGGTGATATAACTAATTTAAAAAGTGCTGATAGTTTTAGCATTGAAGCTGCTAGTATAAATAGAACATTGGTTAAAAAAGTTCATAATAATGGTAAAGAAATATATGCTTGGACAGTTAATACTAATGAAAGTATTAATAAAATGATTGAATATAATGTTGATAATATTATTACTGATAATATTACTTTGGCCAAAAAATTAATTTATAGTAGTAAAACAAGTAATATTATTCAAGAATATATAAAATTTATTGAGAATATTTTAATTTAATAAAGGGGTTATTATAATGAAAAAGAAAAATAGTATATTTAGTGTAATATTAGTTTTAATATTAGCCATTGGAATATTTATATATCATAATTATGAAACTGAAATTAAAAAATTTATCGCTAGTTTTGCAATAAAATCATATGATATAGGTGAGATACCAGAATATGATAAAAATGCTTATGTTTATATTAATGATAATAATCCTAATTTTAGTGAAGAAGATTTAAAAAGAAAAACATTTGAAGAATATAGTGAATTAGATATTTTAGAAAGAGCAGGGGTAGCTTTTGCTAATATTGATCAAGAGTTAATGCCCAAAGAAGAACGAGGTAGTATAGGGATGATTAAACCATCCGGATGGCATACAGTAAAATATGACATAGTAGATGGTAAATATCTTTATAATCGTTGTCATTTAATTGGCTATCAATTAACTGGTGAAAATGCTAATGCTAAAAATTTAATTACTTGTACAAGGCAAATGAATACAGGAGCAATGTTAGATTTTGAAAATGAAGTAGCAACTTATATTAAAAAAACTAATAATCATGTTTTATATCGTGTTACTCCCATATATGAAGGAACTAATTTAGTAGCAAGTGGGGTTCAAATGGAAGCTTTATCAGTTGAAGATAATGGCCAAGGAATAAAATTTAATGTTTATGTATATAATGTTCAAGATGGAATAGAAATTGATTATAGTAATGGTGATAGTAAATTAAAAGAACGTTAAGTTCTTTTTAAATGTTGCACTATTTTAAAAAAAAGACTAAAATATAATATGTTTAATAATTTAATAATATTAAATATTAAGGAGGTAATATAATGTTTAAATTGTTTAAAAAATTAGGCAAAAGAAATTTTTTATATGCTTTAATTTGTGTTATATTTATTTCTGTTAATGTTTATTTAGAATTAAAAATTCCAGATTATATGTCACAAATTACGGTACTCGTTCAAACTAAGGGTAGTACTATGGCTGCAATATTAAAAGAAGGTGGCTATATGCTTCTTTGTGCTTTTGGCAGTTTAATTGCTAGTTTTATTGTTGGTTATTTTGCAGCACAAGTAGCGGCCTACTTTGGTAAGATTACCCGTAAATCAATTTTTGAAAAAGTTGGAAAATTTAGTATGGAAGAAATTAAAGAGTTCTCTACAAGTTCTTTAATTACGAGAACTACTAATGATGTTACCCAAGTGCAAATGCTTATTGGTATGGGTTTACAAGCAATGATTAAAGCCCCAATTATGGCTACTTGGGCAATTATTAAAATAGCAGGCAAAAATTTTTCTTGGACAATGGCTACCGGTATTGGGGTTGTAATTTTACTTATTACGATAGCTATACTTATGTCTTTGGTATTTCCTAAATTTAAAATAGTTCAAAAGTTAACTGATAATTTAAATAGAATAACACGTGAAAATTTAACCGGTATTAGAGTAATTAGAGCCTTTAATGCCGAAGATTATCAACAAAAGAAATTTGAAAGTGCCAATGAAGAATTAAAAAATGTGCAATTATTTAATCAAAAGACATTAGGAATAATGTCACCAGTAATGTCTTTAATATCATCAGGTCTTTCTCTATCAATCTATTTTATTGGGGCAATTTTAATTGAAAAAGCTAATATGTTAGATAAAATTAATTTGTTTGGTGATATGGTAGTATTCTCATCTTATGCAATGCAAGTATTAATGTCATTTATGATGCTTATTATGATTTTTGTTATTTATCCAAGAGCATCAGTATCAGCAAAAAGAATTTTAGAAGTATTAGAAACCGAGGAAAAAATTAAAGATGGTACAGTGACAGAAGGCAAAGAAGTTGGTACAGTTGAATTTAAAAATGTATCTTTTAAATATCCTGATGCCGAGGAATGTATTTTAGAGAATATTTCTTTTAAAGCAAATAAGGGTGAAACGGTTGCTTTTATTGGTTCAACTGGTAGTGGTAAATCAACTTTAATAAATTTAATACCAAGATTTTATGATGCCACAGATGGTGAAGTATTAGTAGATGGTGTTAATGTTAAAGATTATAAAATAGCATCACTTAATAATAAATTAGGCTATGTATCCCAAAGAGCTGTTATTTTTAGAGGCTCAGTAAGTGATAATGTTGCCTATGGGGATAACGGTAAAAATAAACCAAGTAATGCTAAAATAAAAGAAGCTGTTGCAGTTGCCCAAGGCCAAGATTTTATTGAAAATATGCCAGATAAATATAATGCTGACTTAGCTCAAAGTGGTACTAATATTTCTGGTGGTCAAAAGCAAAGAATAGCAATTGCTAGGGCAATTGCCAGAGATCCCGAAATATATATTTTTGATGATTCTTTTAGTGCCCTTGATTATAAAACTGATTTTACTTTAAGAAAAGAATTAAAAAAATATACAAAAGATGCTACTAATTTAATCGTTGCTCAAAGAATTGGGACAATTAAAGATGCTGATAAAATATTAGTGTTAGATGAAGGTAAATTAGTTGGTATGGGAACTCATAAAGAATTACTTAAAAGTTGTAAAGTTTATAAAGAAATTGCTTTATCTCAACTTTCCCAAAGTGAACTTGAAAAAGATATGGAGGGATTAAAATGAATCATGGTAGACGTGGCCCAAGACAAGTAGAAAAACCAAAGAATTTTAAAAAATCAATGCAAAGTTTAATTAAATATTGTCGTCCTTTCTTAGTACCTATTGTTATTGCCATAGTACTGGCTATGTTAAGTGCAATTCTGTCTATTATTGGTCCAGATAAACTTCGAGATATTACTAATTTAATTACCGAAGGTTTAATAGCTGGTATTGATATGGTAAGGGTAAGAAATATCTCTTTAATTTTACTTATTATTTATATAATAAGTGCAATATTTGGTTATTTACAACAATTTATAATGGCCATCGTTACAAATAAATTTTCTAAATTATTAAGAAAAGAAATAACAGAAAAGATTAATAGAATGCCTCTTAAATATTTCGATAAAAATAGTTATGGTGATATTTTATCCAGAGTAACAAATGATGTTGATACTTTAAGTATGACGATGAACCAAAGTTTAGGTACATTAGTTAGTTCGATAACGCTTTTAATTGGTTCAATTGTGATGATGTTCATAACTAATGGTATAATGGCTATTACTGCCATTACTTCAAGTATTATTGGTTTTATCTTTATGTTTTTAGTTATTAGTCGTTCTCAAAAATATTTTGATAGATTACAACAAGGTATTGGTGTGCTTGATGGTCATATTGAAGAAATGTATTCAAATCATAATGTTGTTAGAGTTTATAATGGTGTTGATGAAGCTAATCAAAAATTTGATGAAATTAATGATGAATTATTTGACAGTGTTAGAAAAGGTCAATTTTTATCTGGCTTAATGCATCCATTTATGGGCTTTATTGGTAATTTTGGATATGTATGTGTTTGTATAGTGGGAGCACTTTTAACCATGAATAATGTTATTGATTTTGGTGTAATTGTAGCATTTATGTTATATGTTAGATTATTTACTCAACCACTATCACAAATTGCCCAATCATTCTCATCTTTGCAATCTTGTGCAGCAGCCTCCGAGCGTGTATTTGAATTTTTAGATGAAGAAGAAATGAATGATGAAAAGAATTTAACAAAAGTATTAGATAAAAATAAAGTTAAGGGTGCAATTGAATTTAAACATGTTAAATTTGGTTATGATGAAGATAAAACTATTATCAAAGATTTTAATGTTTCAGTTAAACCTGGTGAAAAAATAGCCATAGTAGGTCCAACCGGAGCTGGTAAAACAACGATGGTTAATCTTCTTATGAAATTTTATGAAATTAATGATGGTGATATTTTAATTGATGGGGTATCTACCAAAGAGTTAACTAGGGAAAATATTCATGATTTATTCATTATGGTTTTACAAGATACTTGGGTATTTGAAGGTTCTATCAAAGAAAATATTCGTTATAATAAAAGTAATGTTTCAGATGAAGATATCAAAAAAGTTTGTAAAGTAGTTGGTCTTGATCATTATATTAAATCTCTATCTCGTGGCTATGATACAATTCTATCTGATAATGATACATTGTCATCTGGACAAAAACAACTTTTAACTATTGCTCGTGGTATGATAGAAAATGCGCCATTCTTAATCTTAGATGAAGCTACTAGTAGTGTTGATACTAGAACCGAAGAATTAGTTCAAAAAGCAATGGATAAATTAACAGAAGGTAGAACTTCATTTATCATTGCCCATCGTTTATCAACAATAAAAAATGCCGATTTAATATTGATGATGGATAATGGTAATATTATCGAACAAGGAACTCATGAAGAATTACTAAAATTAAATGGCAAATATGCCGATTTATATAATAGTCAATTTGAAAAAATGGAAAGTTAATTTCCATTTTTGTGTCTTTTACACAAATTTTCCAAATAAAAATGAAATCTTGACTTTCGGGGGGGGGGTATTATATAATTTACTATATAAAATAGGAAGGATTGTATAATATGGAAGTTATCAACAAATATAGAAAAGAATTAATAGTACTAGGAGTAATAATAGAAATAATATTGGTGCCATTAATAGTTAGAAATTTAATAAGTTTAAAAAGTAAAAGTAGTAATGATAATAATATACCAATTATGAATGAAATATGGAAACAAGAATTTGGAATAATGGTTCCAAATGAAGATGGAACTAGTTATGAAAATTATGATGGAAGTATATTTGATGCCATAAATAACGGATATGTATTAAATATAGAACAAAGTGAATGTAATGATGGAAATAATAGTCCAATAGAAGACTTAACAAATGTATTATCAATAAATGGAGATATAGTATCAATAAAGACAGATAAAACAATATATTGTACATTATATTTTGATTTAGTAAAAGGAATGACATCATTAGAATTGTTAGAAAGTAAGCCCAAGGATTTAAGCCCAACAATTCAAGGAGATATGTATAGGTATCAAGCAGCCCCAGCCGATGCCGATGAAGCAGCTCAAATGACCAATTGGATATGCTTTGGAACAACCGAGAATTGTGGGGCAAATAATGATTTAATAGATAAATATATGTATCGAATAATTGGAATAACCCCAGATGGAGAAATGAAACTCATAAAAGAAACATTTATAAAAGAAGGGAGCACAGTTGATTTTGCGTGGAATGATAGATATAATGTAGACCCATCAAATACATATTATTGTCCCGCTGGCAAATGTCCAGATTGGCCAGATAGTGAATTATTCAAGAGAATAAATGGAACAAGTAATGGAACACAAACAGGTTCAGGCTCCGCACTAGGTAAAGAATGGACAGATATATTTGTCGATAGTGAAAAATACGACTACTTGCGATCCGGAGATGAAATAAACGGAGAAACAACTGCAAGTACATGGTATAACTTAATAAGTGACCATCAATGGTTATATGGTGATACCAATGATACAGGTGCTTTAAATAAATATAATGGAGATGCAATGTATGCAATAGAAAGTGGAGCAATAGATACGACGCACTATGTCGGAACAAGCGGAAACATAAAAAGTGAAACATACAATTGGAAAGACAACCCAACATTAACAGCCAAAATAGGATTAATGTATTGGTATGATTATTATTATAGTTATTATGATGGAGCAGATGAAAATACAAGAGGAAATGCCGGGTCGTCTTGGAAATTGCACAACACATGGTTATATTTCAACAAAGATGGACTCAACTCAAGAGCATCATACGAATGGTTAATGACTCGCCGTGGTGTGTATGGTGGTACCAGCACGGTTGTCCGTGCGTACCGCTTTAGTGAATATGATGGTTGGAGTGACTACGGTTTGGGCTATATATTCTCAGTGAGACCTGTCTTCTATCTTTCATCCACAGCAAAAATCCTAGGAGATGGGACGAAAAGTAGTCCATACAAAGTGATTAACAATTAAAATCTATATAAAACAAACTCGTCAACGAAGACGTTAAAATAGAGCAAACAATCCTTAGGAGACCCTTTTGGGTCTCTGTTTTTTTGTACAATAGGAAAGTTATGCAATGGAAATAACGGGTAAAACAAGCAAACAAATGTTAGATAAGAAAAAGAAAGCATGA
>CANQVV010000008.1 GCA_947627385.1 uncultured Bacilli bacterium | reverse complement strand
TGCATAAGGATTATTTGCTAAATTATTTACAGTTATATTTCCTATATTAAATGAATTTATTACTATATTTTTTCCTGAACTAGTAGTCGAAATACCGTGAGCACCCCAAAGATTTCCACCATTATAATTAGCATTTATTGTAACATCACCATAATTACCACTATTTATTATTATTCCTCCTCCAACACCTATTATTCCTCCAACAAAAAGACCCTTCGGACCATCTTCAAGGAAATTACAAATTATATTTCCTTTATTAAAAGAATTGGTTATGATGCCATTACTAGAATATTGCAAACCAACTAACCCACCAGAAGAATAACCTCCTATTATTTCTCCGGTATTAGATGACTTTGTTATATCAACCTCTATTGTTTGTGGATTAACCGCTCCTATTATACCACCAGAATTACCAACTCCTGTTACATTTCCTTCATTTGATGAATTATTTATTTTTACTGTTATATTTGATATATTTGTTGTTGCTCCTACTATACCACCCGCTCTACTTAATGCGCCAGTTTGAGATATTTCACCATAATTATGACAATCTTCTAATATCATATTTAATCCACTTGCCCAAGCTACTATTCCACTAGTTGACTTTCCTTCTGTTATTGTACCTCTGTTTATTAAATGGGTTAAAGTAAAATTACCATTATCATCACTTGTTGAACCTATGATTCCACCAACTGAACCACTACCTTGTATTCCAGTAATATTTGTACTTGATTCTATATTTTGTATTGTACTATTTCCATACACTCTTCCAACTATACTTCCCATATTTGCTCCTGCACTTGTTGTTATTGTTCCATTTATCTTTAAATTCATTATATTGCTATTTTTAATTACTCCAAATAATCCTACTGAGGCACTTGATATATTATTACTTATATATATATTACTTATTGTATAATCTTTTCCATCAAATATCCCTTGAAATGATACATCTTCACTTAATCCGATTGGTTTCCATCCCGTTCCTTCTGTTAGTTCCGTTTTTAATTCTTCATCCGTACTATTGCCATTTATATCTCCATATTCCTTTGTTGTGTAATCTCTATAACTTTCTGGTTCATTAAAATCTAAATCTCTCCATAGTTCAAAATATTTATTTTCATATGTTGTCTCTCCATTATTGACTGCTACTTGTATATCTACCAAATCTTCTATATATTGTATTTTATATGGGTTATCCTTTTCTCCTGTTCCTTTACTTTCAAAATATAATGTACAATATATTGTTCCATTACTACTTACCCTTATCATCTTGCCACTCATTGCTAAAACACTTTCGGCACTTATTTCTTTTCCTTCTCCATTACTACATTTACTTTGTTCTATATTTAGTACATATCCTCCATTTATTGCATCCATTATACTTCCGCTATATGTTTTATATTGATCAGCATAACTTTCTCTATACATTATCCCAAATTCTTGTTTTCCTATTTCATTGATACTTGAAATACTATTATTATCATTATTTTTATTTTTTAAACTTATTAAATTTCTAACTATTAATGGCACCAATATTATTTCTATTATTACTCCTAATATTATTAATTCTTTTCGATATTTGTTGATAACTTCCATATTATACAATCCTCTCTATTTTATAAGATAATTATATAATACCCCCCCCCCGGTGTCAATATCTTTTTCAAAATTTGTTGAGAAAAACACATACAAAAAAATATTGAGATTTACTCAATATTTTTAAATTACATTAAGAACAAAATCAATGATATAACGAAGAATAGTACTCCTAAAACAAAAGTCATTCTTGTTATAAATAATTCTGCACCACGTTCTTTCATATTTTGGAATAATTCTTGATTTCCACCAGTAATTATTCCAGAATCATCAGTAGCTTTATTACTTTGTAATAATACTATGGCAATAAGTAATACTGATACTACTAACAAAATAGTTTCTAACATTATTATTCATTCCTTTCGTTTATAGCATTTTCTAATTCTTCTTTATTCATTTTAGTATAGCCTTTGATTTTTAAATCTTTGGCTTTTTCTCTTAATTCATCTAATGATTCATTATAGTCTTCCTCATCATCTTTTTTAACATCAAAGTCTATACTACCATTTTTAACAACATATTCAATTTGTTCTTTGGTAATAGTTTCATATTTCATTAATGCAGCGCTTAGTAATTCTACTAAACCTTCATTTTCAGAAATTATTTTCTTAGCTTTTTCATAGCATTCATCAATTATTTTTCTTGTTTCACGGTCAATTTCTAAGGCTACTTGATCAGAGAAATTTTTACTTTTGCCATAATCTCTTCCTAAGAAAACACTTCCTTGTTGTTCTTCATATTGCATTGGACCTAAATCACTCATACCATATTCAGTAACCATACTTCTAGCAATACTTGTAGCTTTTTTAAAATCATCTGAGGCACCGGTTGAAACTTCATTTAAGAATATTTCTTCGGATACTCTTCCACCAAGCAAACCAGTAATTTGAGCTAGTAACTCACGTTTAGTAGCTACAACCATCTTTTCTTCTTTTGGAAGCATCATTGTATAACCACCAGCCATACCTCTTGGAATAATAGTTATTTTATGAACTTCTTGGGCATCTTCTAATTTTAAACCAATAACAGCATGTCCAGCTTCATGTAATGATACCAATTTTTTCTCTTTTTCGGTAATTTGACGTGATGTTTTAGCAGGTCCCATTAAAACACGGTCTGTTGCTTCATCAATTTCAGCCATTCCAATAGCAGGTTTATCACGACGAACAGCAAGTAAAGCTGCTTCATTAAGTAAGTTCTCTAAATCCGCACCACTAAAACCAGGTGTTCTTAAACTTAAATTAGTTAAATTTACTGATTTATCTAAAATTTTATTTTTAGCATGAACTTTAAGAATTTCTTCTCTTGATTTAGCATCTGGTAAATTAATAGTAACTTGACGATCAAATCTACCTGGACGAAGTAAAGCAGGATCTAGAACGTCTGGACGGTTAGTAGCAGCAATAATAATAATTCCTTCATTTTCACCAAAGCCATCCATTTCAGTAAGTAATTGATTAAGTGTTTGTTCACGTTCATCATGACCACCACCAAGGCCAGTACCACGTTGTCTTCCTACGGCATCAATTTCATCAATAAAAATTAAACATGGAGCACTTCTTTTTGCTTCTTTAAACATATCACGAACACGTGATGCTCCTACACCAACAAATAATTCTACAAAATCAGATCCACTAATATAAAAGAATGGAACATTAGCCTCTCCTGCTACGGCTTTGGCAAGTAAAGTCTTACCAGTTCCAGGAGGGCCTACTAATAGAACACCTTTTGGAATTCTAGCACCAAGTTTTTGAAATTTCTTCGGATTTTTTAAGAAATCAATCAATTCTTCAACTTCTTGTTTTTCTTCGGTTAAGCCAGCAACATCTTTAAAACTCTTTTTATCTTCATCATTAGAAAGTCGAGCTCTACTACGACCAAAATCAACTGAATTTTTGTTAGTCATAGCAAGTTTCTTAACAAGTGTATAACCAAATATTATAACAATAACAAATGGTAAGACATTAACTAAAATATATAGAAAAGCACTACTACCTGGATCACTTTTAGTATCATATTCTGCTATATCATTTTTAGTTACATAATCAGTAATTAAAGGTACTTCACTTTCTACTAATTTAGTTTTAAAACTTTCATTTTTATCATAATCTTTTAACTTACCTTCAACATAATAAACAGATTCATTACTATTTGGAGTAATCATTATTTCTGTTACTTCATTATCTTTTAAATTTTTTAAAAGTTCTCCGGTAGTAAGTTCATTAACAGTACTTCCTTGAAAATTTAATATTAAAAGAATAGCTACAATAACTCCAACTAATATTAAATAAGGAAATGTTACTTTAAATTTATTTTGATTATTTTGTGTATTCATTTCATTCCTCCGTGTACTTAATTATTATATCACATTTTTCAGATATTTCTTTATCAAATATTGATTTTTTAATTCCCGGTATCCAAATAACCCTATTTTGGCTATCCGTTACAATAGGATAACGCATTCTTTCCCTTTGGTCAAGTTTAATATCTTTAAAAATATCATTTACTTTTTTTGTACCATTTAAATTTTTTACTTTAATTATATCTTGATTATGCATATTACGAATAATTAATGGTAATTTAACTTCTTTACTATTTAATCTCAATATATAATTACTCTTTGAATTAACATTATTTGTTAATTCAAAGTGATATTTATTCAATACTTTTAATTCTTTATCAAAAATATAATGATAACTATCTATATTACTATTTTTTTCAATATATAAATAATTATAACTACGTCTAGCAATAAAATCATTTGCTAAATTAATTTTTTTATTTTTAGAATCTTTTAAAAGTTCTAATATAGAATTAAATTGTTTATCACTGATATTAAATATATATTGTTTTTGTAATTCTTCAATTACATATTCAATTATTTTTCTTTGAATAAATTCATCTTCTTTTAATAAGCTTTCAATATTTATTTTATTTTCTTTATATATATTTTTGATTTTTTCTTTAATAATTTTATTTATATAATCATGATAACTTTCTAATTCTTCACTATACTTTAAAAATTTTAAATGCACATTTTTATCTTCTTTTTTTAAGAATGGTAACATATGTTTCCGATATCTATTTCTTGTATGAATTTCTAATTCATTTGTTTTATCAATGGCATAAGGAATATTATTTTTCTTAACATATGTTAATATTTCTTCTTTATCAACATAAAGAAGAGGTCTTACAATAGCAAATTTAGTATTATTAATAATTTTAGATATACCTAAGTAACCTTTTAAATTACTACCTCTAACTATTCGCATTAAAATTGTTTCCATTAAATCATCACCATGATGAGCAGTCATTAAATATTTAGCTGCATATTTATTTACAATATCATTTAAAATTTGATAACGTTTTTCTCTTCCTTCACTTTCCGTAAATTTATTATTTTTATAATCTTTTATTTCTTCATACTCAAAAATAATATTATTATCTAAACAATATTGTTTTACCATATCTGCTTCATTTTTATTTTCCAATCTTGTATTATGATTAATATGAGCACAAATTAATTTTAATTTTTTTTTATTTTGCATAGAAAGAAGAATATGTAATAAACACATTGAATCAGGACCACCAGATACTGCCAAAACAATAGTATCATTATCTTTAAGTAAATTATTTAAATAATTTTCCACTTCTTTCATAATATCACAATGCTTATTTTATCTAAATATAGCAAATTTAGCAAGAAATATCAAAAAAGTATTGTTATTTATTCAATACTTCACTGTGACTTCCTGTATTAATAAGCAATAAAACTAATTCTTCATCTAAATATTTATATATTAATATCCAGTCAGGACCTATATGACAATCCCTACAATTATTATATCTTTTATCATTATATAAGCATGATCTCTATATGATTCTTCTAATTTTTCCTTGTTTGCAAGTTTATTAATAACATATTTTAATTTATTAATATTTTTATTTTGCTTTTTAATTTTTTTATAAGAGTTTTTAAACTCTTTTGAATATTTAATTTTATATTTTGTTTTTAGTTCTAAATCAATCATTGTCTAAGTCCTTAAACAAATCATTAACATTATCATAGCTCTTATATTCATCCAAATGATTCTCCATATATTAAAGTTCATTTGCTGCTTTTTCTATCTCTTTATTAGTAAAATATTGTTTTAATTCATCATCAGGAATAGCAATATCAAATGGTATCCTTTTACGCATTATTACTTGCTTAATAGTCATATTGATAAGTCCACTCATACTAATACCTAATTGTTGTAATATTTTTGTAACTTGTTCTTTATCTTTTTTATCAATTTGTACACTAATAGCTGTTGTCATTTTAGCACCTCTTTTCATATGAAATATATAATATTTTTAGTTAAATGTCAAACATTTATATAATTATTATATGTATTTTATATTATTTTTATATAAAAAATGAACTACTTTAAGTAATTCATTTAATATTTTTTAAATTATAATCTAACATTTCTTTAATATTGCCATCAAGGATTGCCTCAGGATCATTATTTTCATAATTACTTCTTACATCCTTAACTAATTTATATGGTTCTAAAACATAACTTCTTATTTGGCTACCAAAATCAATATTCATTTGGGTTCCTTTTAAAGCATTCTTTTTATCTTCTTCATCTTGTAAATATTTTTCATATAATTTATTTTTTAATATTTTCAAAGCCATGTCTTTATTTTTAAGTTGACTTCGTTCATTTTGACAAGTAACAACTATTTTTGATGGCAAATGAGTTATCCGGACAGCAGAATTAGAAGTATTAACTGATTGACCACCAGCTCCGGATGAATGATAAACATCAATTTTTAAATCTGATTCTTTTATTTCAATATTTGGAGTATCAGTAAATTCTGGTGTTACTGTTACTGAGGCAAAAGAAGTATGACGCCTTTTACCAGCATCAAAAGGTGATATTCTAACTAAACGATGCACTCCACTTTCACGTTTTAAATAACCATAAGCATTATCACCTTTAATTAAAATAAGTACTGATTTAATGCCTGCTTCTTCTCCTGGCATTTCATATATAGTTTCAAAACTATAATTATATTTCTCACAAAATCTTTCATACATCCGTAAAAGCATCGATGCCCAATCACAAGATTCTGTACCACCTGCCCCAGGATGAATTTCTAAATAACAATTTAAATTATCATATTCACCATTTAAATGCGTTTCTTTTTCTAATTCAATAATTTTATTTTCAAGACTTTTAAGTTCAGAATTATATTCTTCTTCTTTTAACTCATTAGCTAATAATTCTAATGTATTCAAACTATCTTCTAAATCTTTATAATTATCAATAATCTTTTTTACTTTGGAATATTCTTTATTTATTTTATTAGCTGCATCAATATTTTGCCAAAAATTCTCTGAATTAATTTTTACTACTAAATCTTTTAACTGTATTTTTAAATTATCTAAGTCAAAGAGACCTCCCAATACTTAATAGAATTTGTTTTAAATCATCAATATTCATAAATCCTCCTAACTTAGGCTAACTTCGGTCCATCAATTACATCTAATTCTACACTTTTTACTTTATCTTCGTCAATATCTTTACCCAAAGATTTTAAATATTCTTTTAAAACACTACACATTTTTTTATAACTATCAGCGTTCATATTTCTTACAAAATTGTCATGAGGATAATCAGAAATATGATTTTCACCAAAATCCCATATAGGATATTTGAAACAAAATTCTTCAAAATCTCTACATTTAGCAGCAGTTTCTAAAAATGTTTCAGCAGCTTTTGTAAATGAACCACCATTTTGTAAAATCCAATTTTCAACGCCAACTCCACCCAAACCTTTATCATCGGCTTTGGAATATATACCATGTTCTTTTAAATATTTTTTAGCCATTATAATGTTATTAACAACTATGTTATATTTTATTATATCTTGTTCTTTTAAACTTTTTAATCTATCTTTGACACATTCTTCAGTTGAATAAGCAATTTTATCAGTTCTAGTTGCAAAAGTAATATCTATATCGACAAGTTCATCTAATCCCTCAATCTTAACACCTTTAATTTTAATATTTTTACTAATATCTTTAAATTTTTGATATGGCATTCTTTTCAGAATAGCTTCTCTTAATTGTTGCATTTTTACATTATCTTCCATAAAACTATAATCCAGTTTTAACATAAAATCAAAATCACCATCACCATATACATTTGTTCCTCTACCAGTAGAACCTGTATCAATTATTTCTGCAGTTCCAGGTGTTAAATCTGAAATTGTATCCATTTTTAAATCTTTTAACCCAATTTCTTTTATAGCTTCAAAAATTACAGCGTAAATTGCATTATGTTTTACATTAGATTGTCTTATATTCATTTCATTTAATTTAGAAATTTTTTCTTTTTCTGCATCTGTTAATTTTGCTGCCTCTTCTTCAATAGATGAATCAAAAACGTATTCGGCATCTGTATAATATTTTAAACCCGCCATTTTACTTCGTAAAGTTTTATAATCCTCATAAGTAAACATTACTTCTTTGGTATAAGCATTAACTACGGGTATATAAAAACCATTTAATGCTATTTCTAAACCTATTCTAGGATCATTATTTTCAGATATAATATAATCAATTTCACTAGAAGCAAAACCTGTTCTAATACCATAATGGTCCTCTCTTAATGTCATAAAAAGTTCCATTTGTTTTGGATCTGAAGATTCAGATATTGGTCCTATATATTTTTCACCTCTTCTAGTAACATTAAAACGATTTTCTCGATTTTTTAAAACGAAAAATATTGGTCCATAAAAAGCAGATTGTGTTTTTTTAATTGTATCCATATAACTTGGAAACTCATCTAAAATATATGAAACATCCGTATCAAGAGGTGTAAAATCACTATCGGCATATGCTCCTAAATATTCTTTGGAAACCGATCCATTTTGTAAAATACTTCTTAAATAAGTAATATCACCAATACCTTTTACTAAATCACCTTGTTTTAAAGTAAAATCTTTATAAGCAATATTTCTTCTATTTGCTTCATTTATTGTTTCAGTATAATAAGATTTTAATTGTTCAAATGATTTAAAGCCCGCAAATGATGCAAACATTCGCACAATTCGATCAGGCAAATCATAACGATAGTTAGGTTTAAATAATGCATATAATATATCTAAATTTTTCATCAAATCATCAGTCAATGGTAACTCTTCCATTTTTTCTAAGTCAGATGAATTATATAATGTAATTAAATGAAACATAAAAGTTTTTAAAATTTTAATTTCTTCACTTGTTAAATCAGCAAATTTTCTTTGGCCATTTTTTATACTTTCATATATTAAATTACCTTGTTCAATATTATCTAAATAATCTTTTATAGATTTATTATTTGAACCAACAGCACATTTAATTAAATCAGCAAAAACAATAGTACTTCTCATTCGATTATTATTTTGAATCAAAATAGGAGATAATTGTGAGCCTTCAAAGCTAAATCCTAAAAAATCAGGATGTAAAATTTGAAATACTGAAAAAGTTTTACCTATTGTTGGTAAATTATTTTTTAAAAATATATTTTCTATTTCTTCTAATTTTTGAAGTGGATTGTCTAATTCTAATATTTGTGATGCTATTGCTAACATAAAATTACGCAATTCCAAAGAATTACTATTTTCAAGTCTTAATAATACTTCACTTATTACTTCTAGCTTTTCCTCATTTAAATTTTGAATATTATTTTTTATAAAATTAACATATAAATTTCCCAACTTATTTTCTGTAATTAAAGAATATTTAGAAATAATTTTTAAAAATAAATTAAAATCTATTTTATCCTGAATTTCATTAACCCAATAATATTTACTTTCTAAACCATAGGCTACCTTAGTTTTAGCAAAATACTCTTTATTTTTTCTGATATCCTCAATTGTTAAAAGTCGATTATAAAATTTTTCTTTCAATTCATTAGGACAATCTTTTGGCAAAAACATTCCAGGATTAGTTTCTTCTAATTTACTTCCTGGATAATAATAAATTATAGAAGTTTTTAATAACATTTGTGTCATAAACTGATAGAATTCTTCATAAGTTTTTGGTATTTGATAATCATTTTGTTTAAAATATTCAATAAATTGCTCAACATCATTAGTAAAATTTCCATTAAAAATATTTGTTTCTTGGGCAAATTTCGTAAAAAATTCGGGATTAAATATTTCAAAAATAATACTTTGATTGGTATCTAATAAAATATCACTTGATCGATAAGTAATAAATTCATCACTATTTACCATTTTTTCTCTTATATTATAAGTAGTATTATTATTCAAAAAATCTACTAATTCACTACTTTTACCAGCAGATATTGATAATAAAATTTTTAAAAATTTTTCATAATAAACTTCTATTTCTTCATTTATTTTTTCTTCTTTTAACGAAGATATAAATTTACTATATACGCTTTGAACTAAATATAAACTTGATTTAATGTTTGGAACACTAAATATTTTTAAAAATATAGAAAAATTTTTTGATACAAACTTTTCTAATTTTTCTGTATATTGAAAATCATTTCTTAATATAGAACATAAATTTTCATATAAGGATTTATTTATATACCCATAAAAATTGTTTATCATTTCATTATCATCAAAAAAGCCATAATCATTTAAGCAAATATTATCATATATATTTACATAATTAATAAAATCAATTTGATTTTCTTTATATAACTCCACAGTCTTTCTAAAACCAATAATATTTATTATTCTAGCATATTCTTTACTAAAACGTTTTGAAGTTGATTTATCTAAACAGTCTAATTCTTCATCACTTAAATCTAATATATCATCCAATGATAATTTAGATACTCCATAATATATTTCTTTAAAATAAGGAGAATAATTTGCATACGGAAACAATTCAGGACTATTTAACACTACTTCTTCATCAAACATTAAATCATTTAGATTATGCTTAAAAATATTTCGAATATTACAAGTTCTAAAATTAGCAAAATTCCCTTCAAATTCAACTATTTTAAAGTCTATATTAGCATGGGTGTTAGAAAAATTTGGAATATATACACCTTGGGATCCCCAAATAGTTATGCCATCCCATTTTTCAAAGGGAATATCACCTAAATCATATTGTAGTAATTTATCAAATAATATACCATATTGAATTATTATTTTTTTTATAGTTTCTTCATTTTCTTCAAACTCTAATTCATCTATTTCTTCTTCTTTTTGTTCTAGAAAATCAATTAATTCTTGCTTTATTTTTAAAAATTCTTCAATAGTAATTTTAGGTTTCATATCTACACCCTCTATTATTTTAATTATATAATAAACAAAACAAAAATACTAGCAATTCTAGTATTTTATTTGGTTTATCTACTTATTGAAACAATTTCTGATACCTCAGATTCATTACAAGTAATTTTAATAGTATCTTCTTTTTTTAAGAATGGTAATAATAATTTGTTAACATTAATACTAACTTTATAATATTTATCGTTAGTATCTGTTATGTAGTAACTAGTGTTACCATCTATAACAGCACTGGTAATATTTTTAATTGTAATTTCATATTCTTTTAAATTAGTAGAGTCAATAGAAGTATTATCACCTAAATATTTTGTAACAGCAGCATCTATACCCAATGAAGCATCACTGACAACAACTTTTTGATAATCCGCAACATCAATAAAGGCATACATTTTAACTAACCCTGCATTGTCTTTTAAACTTAACAAATAAGTTGGTTTATTATTTAAATTAATTAAAAGAGGAAATGAAGCTTCGTAATTTTTTTCTTGAACTAAGCCTTCGGCAGAGGCCATAGCACTAAATTCTTCAGCTCCCGGAGCACTATAATAATGGGTTTCCTTAGTTCTTAAATTAGCTAAAATAAAACCTAAATTAGATTCATCTGATGAAACAGAAGTTATACCCGTATATAAATAAACATCATCATCCATTACCAAATAATTATAACCCTCAGTTGTATTTATAACATCTTTTTGACCAAAAATAGAATTAAAGAAACCATTTTTATATTCACCCCAATTATCTACTTGTTCAATAATTAAATCAGCACTATAAACATGATCAACCCAAGTTGGTATATCTTTTATTTTATATTTTTTACTAGTACCAGTTAAAGGATCTAGTATAACTGCTCCGCTTATTTCTTTTTTCATTCCTACACCTGTATATTTAATGGTAGGTACAATCCAATAGGGATTACCATCATTATCAATTTCAAACGACGCTTCCCCAAAAATAGTAGTAGGATAACTAATTCTTAATTTTCTTTCTAAATTTTCAAAAAAGTAAGCACTTGGCATATAACGCATACCTTTTTTTAATTCCTTTAAAGATGCACTTCCCTTAACTGAATCAACAACAATATAACCTTTTATACCTTCATCCCTATTTGTTAAATATTTTATAAAGCCATCATATTCAATCGGTGTAACTCTAACAATACTATTATTGTAATTTATTTGCGTATATAAATCACTAACATAAAATTGACTTACCCAAGAAGTAAATTCACCCATTTTACGGTCACCAAGTTTTTCACTACTTTCTCTATCAATTAGAGGTGTTTTAGTAAAATCAACTGGTTTAATATCGGTTGTAAATTCATGATCTTCATCAATAGTAATTCTTTGACTATAACTCTTAGCATTGAAAATTGGTGAAACACAGAAATTTATTAAACCAATTAAAAGCCATATACCAACTACACCAATAATATAATAAGTAGAGTAATTACTCAATTTAAAATATCTTTGCTTAAATGATTTGCTTAAATCACCATAAAAATTTAATATGGCAAAAATAATTGATAATAAAAATAAATATGACCAAAATGCTGGACTGCTTAAATTAATTGGTGGCAATATAAAGTAATATAAAACTAACGCTATTACTACCATAATTAAAGTTTTTATAATATTATTTTTCAAATTCATCACCTAATTTAATTATAGCAAATTTAGTATATTTTTACTACTAAATATAACAAAATAGAGATGAATTACTCCATCTCCTAAAAATTGCTTGCTCTATTTTTTACGTATTCGTTGACGAGTTATTTAACATCCAAGATGAACGGATTTGTTTTCGTTCCTTCTCCTCCATCCTTGATTGTTACATCGGGCGTTAGATAGAAGACAGGACGCACGCCACTAGCAAGGTAGAAACCATAGTCGACCAAGTATCCGTCCGAGCTCACCAACCGGGCTTGGACCGTCATGAGACCATTGTCATTCACACCGAACCGAGTGGATAACCACTCGTAAGAGTTCTTTGTATTGTAACCATCCTTACGAAAATATATCCAACTATTCTTTATATTTTTGCCATTTCCCGGATTACCTTCTGGATATGAATATAAATAATCATGCATGTACATTAAGCTTATTTTTGCCTTTACTTTATTTGTTCCTGGCCATTTATAACTTCTATATACTACTGTTGTTGAGCCGACCGGTTCTTGTATATAGTGAATTGTTTCTTTTTGACCAGTTTCTATTTGATATGCCGTATTTCCATTATATGTATCTTCTGTTGTATCACCATACATCCAGTCATGTTCACTTATTAAGTTATACCATGTACTTGCTTTTGTTCCACCATTGTATGAGTCTCCTGAGCGTAGATAATCGTATTGTTCACTATCTATGAAGATGTCTGTATCGTTATCTACTTTATCGTCAGCAGCACCACTACCAGACTTTGTTCCGTTTGCTGTTCCGTTTATTCTTTGGAACAAGTCTGCTTCATTCCATTCTGGGCATATTCCATTTGGACATAAATCTGTTCCTGAATCTATTTTCCATTCGTCATTCCACGAAAAACCCGAGTACGGTCCTTCCTCTACAAATGTTTCTTTTACGAGTTTCATTTCACCTTCTTCGGTGATTCCTATTATTCGATACATATATTTATCTATTAAATCATCATTTGCTCCACAATTATCGGTTGTTCCAAAGCATATCCAATTTGGTACGTCTCCTGTCCCTTGATATCTATACATATCACCTACTATTCCTTTGGATAGTGTCCCCGCTGAATCTTTTTTTCTTAAACCTTTTAAAATTTCAGGACCACTATTCAAATCAAAATACAATGTACAATATACTGTTTTATTACTTTTTATGGTTACTGTACTGCCACTTATTGATAATACACTACTTGGTGTTACTGTGGCTCCACTTCCATCACTACACTTACTATTAGTTAAATTCAATTCATAACTATTATTTATTGCATCCATTATTGACCCACTATATGTTTTATATTGATCTGTATCACTATCACGATACATTATACCAAGTTCTTGCTTTCCTACTTCATGGTTATTTGGAAAATTATTACTATTATTATCTTTATTTTTTAAACTTATTATATTTCTTACTATTAAGGGTACTAATATTATCTCTATTATTACTCCTAGTATTATTAATTCTTTCCTATATTTGTTGATAACTTCCATATTATACAATCCTTCCTATTTTATAAGGTAATTTTATAATACCCCTCCCGAAAGTCAAGATTTCATTTTTATTTTAACTTAACCAAAAGATTTGAATTAAAAATAAAACGCTACTAACAAGAGATGTTACTGCTAAAATAATAGTTGTCATAGCAAATCCATTTGTTTTATAGCCCTTTGGTACTCGTACCCTTGCTCTCCCTTTATCAAGTTCAGGTTGGCTATTTTCCCTTATAACATTGCCATTCTCATCTATTCTACCAATATAATTACCATTTACATCATACATTAATCCTTGTTCATCAGTCTTTACATTTTCAAAATCTTTTCGATTACTATCTTCTGGATGAGCTTCATCTTGAAGTTCAGATATTTTCTCACTTCTTTCTTCGGCATCATTAACTGGTTGTTTATCTTTTAAATTCATACACCTTTTTTGTAATTTATCAGCATATTCATATTCAACATTATTTAAATTAAACATAATATCTTCATCAGTACTTAACATATAATTACTTCGATTATTTATATCATTTGGTACTTTTACAATAAAATTATCTTTTATCTGACTTTGAATAGCAATTTCCAATAAGACAGGCTCTATTAATTCTCTTTTTAAAGTATCATTATAATTTAATTGTTCTTTAATATGTTCAGTTGTATTATTATTAGATTGATAATTAAGTTTTACTTCACAATATTTTGCTCCGATTGAATTATCCTTTATGTTAAAATTAATTAATGCTTTTAAATCTGGCCTTTTTTCTTCTTTTAAACTATTTATAATTCTATTTTTCAACTGAATTATATCTTGAATTTGTAAATCAGCAATTCCAGCTTCACTAAGTTTAACCTTTTCTTCACCAGAAAGTTCACAACTTTTTATAAAATTACTCAATTGATCAAAATTAACTATTTTTTTGTTATTAATCATTTCTTTTAATAATTTTATATAATCATCTAAATTTTTTGGCCGCTCTTGTGGTTTAATACTTTTTATATTTCTAATTTCATTTAATATAAACTCTAATTCTTCTTTAGTAGGTGAAATACGATTCCCATCTACTACTTTATATACTTCATATTGGCCATTCGTTTTATTGATAACAAAATTATTACCTTTACTATCAGTTATAAACATATCGTTCATAAACATCTTCCTACTCTAAAATAAGTTTACTAAAAATTAATTTTTTATTCAAGTATTTTATATCTATAAAAGTAAAAAGTTGTTAATTTCATAACTTCTATATATTACAAATCATTCTTGGATGATAACCATTTTTATTATAAAATTTTATACCCGAATTATTATAGGCAAACACATCAACTAAAACATATTCACAATTATTATCTTTAAAATAATTTTCTAATTTATTAATTAATTTTTCACCAATTCCTTTTTGTTGAGCCTTTTTAGTAACAATTAATTCAGTAATTATTCCTCTTTTTGGACATAAATAATCTAAATAATCAAATTTACTATAAGATGGAACAATTCCCATAATTAATCCTACTACTTGATTATTTTCGATAGCTAAATAACATTTACCATTATTTTTATTAATATCTTCTAAATCAATTAGAGCCATTTTTTCATAGTAATCAGGATGAACTTGATCTAATTTATCCTCATCAATTGAAACAATATATTCCTCTAATTCAGTTAATAATTTTCTAATATTATCTAAATATTTATCTTCATATTCAATTATTTTCATTGTTAAAAATAAATATATCACCTTCCTTAACTTTTCTTATTATATAATTATTATTGGTATACTCTGCAATTATATTATGCCAAAAAGTATATGCAATGGGATTATTTTCCATTGGTTGTACTTCCCAATTTCCTTTAAATTTTTCAAATATATCATAAGCAACTTTCTTGCCTATATGATTTCTTCGATATTTAGGTATAATTAAAAATTCAGCAATACTTTTACCATTTTTATTAAATTTTAAATTTGCATTAACTAACACTATTCCTAAATATTTTTCATTATTTTTTATAAAATAATTATCAAACCAATTATACTCAAAAATGCAATTTTCATTAATATCATTATCAATATATTGTGAACCATCATATAAAGCAAATTGAAGTAATTTATACATTTTTTCTTTTTCACTTTTTTTGGCTTCGATTATTTCATAATTCACCTTTTTCTTTATTTAACAATTGGCTTTTGAAAATCCATTTATTTTTCTTCAAATTTAATTGCTTCTCCATCATTAACTTTTAATAATTTATTTTTAAATATTTCTGAGGCAATTTTTAAACCTTCCTCTCTATTTTCCGTATGAATTAAAATAACATTTTTAGGATTTACATATTTATTAATTAATTTTATTGCTGTTATATCACCATGACCCGAAGTATGGATTTCAAAAAAGGGAATATGTAAATCATTTTGTAAATAATTAACAAAATTTCTAGTACTTGGTGAATCCCAATCATCATCTATATAACCATCATACATAGAATAAATTAAACAAGCATTATGAATTTTATCCTGATTTTGTTTTATATAATTTTGCATTGATGGCTTAACCGAAACAGCAAATTTAGAAGTAAAAGGCAGTTCATCAATAACATTTTTGGTATGATTAATATATCTTCCATATGGTTCATAACGATTTTTTTGTTTATCTGTAACAAAGGTTTTAACAGTTTTAAAAGTATTAGAATTAGGAATATTTTCTAAAATACTTGCCACAGAATTCATACTTAAATCTTCGATAAATTCATGGGTAGGAACAAAAGCTTTATACAAAGAAACAATCCGATCAATATTACTACTTGAAGTCATAAAAAATATTTGATCATAACTTGTATATTTTTTAAATTCAGAAATTAAATCTTTTTCTTTCAATACTTTTGTGACATTATCTAAATTATCTTTATTTCTCGTTAAATTAGTTCCTTCGGTAATAAGTAAATCAACTTGGCCAATTCTTTTTAACATTGGTCTAAATAAACGCCATTTTTTACCATGGTAACGATAATCTCCCGTATACAACACTTTTTGATAATCGACATAAATTAAAAACATTGCGGAATTATAAGCAGAATGATCAACAATATAAGGAATAACTATTATATCTTTTACAACAATTGGCTTTTGAAATTCAAAATAATGAATATTTTTATTTTTAGGATAAACCTTTTTTTCATAATTTATTTGCATATCACAAAGAATATTATAAATTTCCATTCCCTTTTGTTCTAAATAAATAGGAATATCATTTAAAATTTGATAAACTGATCCAATATGATCACCATGAGAGTGACTAATAAATACAGCATCAACATTATGTTGTGTATTACTAGTTAATCCAGGAATTTTCATTTGCTCAGTTCCATCTAAGTTTTCTCCATAATCTAAAATTATTCTAGTCCCTTTTTTACTTTTAATTTCGGTTACAGCTCCACCAATCTTGCTAGTGCCTGTATGTACAATTACTTCCATATATCTACCTCAATTTCATTTTAACATACTTTATTTACCAAAAGAAAGAGGCAATAAAATATTACTCTTATTATTTAGCAAATTAAAATTATAATTTTTACCCTTTTTCGATACATTTATAACATTCACTTTTAAAGATTGATATTCAAATAGTTCTTCATTTGTACGACATCGACTCATAATAATAACTCTTTTATTCTTTTGTTTACTTCTTATCTTATTAATTAATTCTCTTTCATTTAAATTTTCTTTTTGTAATAAATAATCTAAATCTTCAAATAACGCTATTTCTTCATCACTATTTAATAAAACATAATTTAAATAATCTTGGCCTTCATAAGCTTTCATACTACTTATATAAAGAGGATTTTTTTGAATTAACTCAACAGTTTCAATCAATTTATCACTAGCAATTTTTCCTGAATAATTTTTACTTACTCCAAGATATGGATAAAAATATTTAATTAAAGTTTTATTATCAATTCCAGATAATAGTTTAATTAAATGACGATTAAAGTATTCACTACGTAGTCGTAAAGAATATAAATGAATTTTATATTTTGATTTTATACTTAACATACTTAATAAATTAACAATTAAATCAGTAGTACTTATGCCTTCATAATTAATTAAAGTAATTTTATTTTGCCAAATATTTCGCTTTAACTCATAAATATTTTCTAGACTTTTATCTTCCAAAATATCCGTTAATTTTAAATTCTTTATTCTTTTTAATATACTATTTACAATTTCTAATTTTTCCACATTTTTTTCTTTTTTTATATCCTCTATTCTAAGAAAATCAGTAATATAATGATAATAAATATCATAAAATTCAGAAGGATATTTTACTTTATAATAATTTAAATAATAATAACTAATAACTTTACTTTGCCAATTAGCATTAGTAAGATTTTCAATATCAATTATTTCTTCCAAAGTTTGTGGCTTTTTTTCTTTTTTAGGTATTCTTAATTCTGGCATATAATTATTTAATAAAAATTTTTTAGTATCATAGTTTTCTACAAATTTATATGTTTCTTTTACTACTTCTGGTAAATTTAGAGGAATATCATCAGTATAATATTGACATTTTTCTTCTAGCATATTTAATAAATCATAATTACTAGGATTGGCAAAATAAATACTAGCAAAATATTGATCTAAGTATTCATAATTAAAACAAGTAACCATTTTATCACTTAAATAATTAAGAGGTGTATAATCTAAAATATTAATATTACTTGGAATAATATAACAAGTATTTGGTATAATTCCCATATCACTATATATTTCTTGACAATTTCGATAAGTTCCTTTGTAAAAAATATCTTTTTGATTCGTTAATCTTCTTAAATATTCTTGTAATCTTGGTATTTCTTCACTACTAGTATTGATTCGAAAATTATAACCATATTTTAAGATATCTTTTTCTAAATCTCTTTTATTTTTTAAATCCATCATATTAATTTCAGTTAATCCTAGGATATAAGCAATTAAAGTATTAGAAAGATATCCTCCTAAGTTTGCCCAACTATTTAATCGAGTTTTACGAATTAAATCTTTTAGTAATAATATTGTATCATTTAAATGATATTTTTGAATAATTTTTAATTCTTTATCGATTTGTTTTTTTATATCACTTGGTATATTATCTAAATAAAGCAAATTTGCTCTTTCATAAATTTCTTTTTTTAAATCACTATTTGTATACTTAAATAGCTGTCTTTCTACTTTTGGTAATTCATAATCATTAATTTTCTCACTTAATTTATAAGCATTATTAATAACAACATCAAAAGGATTTTGTAAATAATTTAATTTTTTTAACATTTCTTTTGTAGAAAGATATTCTCTTTTTATACCAAAAGTTTCTGTTAATTTTTTATTTAAAGTATTTGGTTTATTACTACTTATTAATAAAAGATTATTATTTAAAGCATATTTTTCAATTTTTAGTGCATCACTTTCCAAAGTAGCAGGATCTAATTCAATATACTCATAATATTTTATTACTTGTTGATAATCTTTATCTAAATCAAACTCACTAATACCATAAATTAAATCTGTATGATAATTTTTTAATTCTTCACTCATTAAAAATCTTTTTTCTTGTTTATTTGCCATAGTTATAATTTCATATAATTTTTTAAGTCCATCGGTACTTTTAGCTAATATAACTGATGGAACATATAAATTATTATATCTAATGTTTACACTAATGCCAAAAATAAATTTTGTTTTTAAATTTTTTTCTTTTTTTAAATTTAATAATACTGGTATTGTTAAAGCCGAAAGGTAATCAACAACCGAAACGGCTTTAACATTATTAGTAGTTATATAATCTACTAATTCTTGCGGAGTAATCATACTCTCTCTACTCAAATAATCATATGATGATTCTAAATGTAATTCAATTCGACTTTTAATCATTTCTTCCCTACTTTCTTAAATTTAGTTTGATAATCCAATTCATAAGGTGTCTTTTCTCCAAATAAATCCATTTCAACTTTGATAATTTTTGGATTTTTTTCTAAGATGACACATTCAAATCCTTTAAATGGACCATTATTTAATACAATCTTATCTCCTACTTTAAGCCATCTAAATTTTTTTCTAAATATTTTATCTCTCTTTTTTTCTTGTTTCCTAATTAACTTCTCAAAAGAAATCTTAATAAGAGTAATGTGTAATGATTTAGGTGATGGAGAAAGATCTAGATAAGGAACATCATAATAATAACTTAATATTATATTTCTAGCATAAGGATATTCTTCCATATAATATGGAAAAGCTCGTTCAACATAATTAATTACCTTAGCATTATCTTTATGTTCTTTAAGTTTTATTACTTGTCCCTTAATATCAGGAATATCACCAATTAACTTCTTAATATACTTATTACCATATGTTGCCAACGTCGGATAATAAAAATCAGGAATTTTCTCTTCTTTAACATCTTTACCATAAAAATATTTATTAATACAATATCTTTCATAAGGTGACATATTTGATTTTGTCAAAGTCTTTATATATTTTTTCACCTCTTTATGATGTTTAAATTGCTTAAGTAAGATTAATTGATCAATAATGTTGTCGCACAAATCTAAAAGTAGTTCGACAAACTCTAACATACTGCCCTCCTTTTCTAATTGGCATTATAACATAGTATATTTTTATTTGCTGAACTCAGTGAAAATCTAGACAAAATATTTTTATAAAATTCCCATAAATAAAAGAAAAAAGTACAATTTTGTACTTATCTTTTCTTAACAATATAGTAATATTTACCTATAAAGTTATAACCAATATTATGATATTTTTCATTAACATCTTTCATATATCTTTGAACCCATTTAGAAGATACACCAAATTGCTTCATCACTTCTTCGGTTGTAACTTCCTTCTTTCCTTTTAAATATTTATTTAAACTTTCAATATTATTTAATCTCTTTTTTGTTTTTTTACTATTAGTTTTTTCTAAAAAATTTTTATACATTCTAATTAAAAAATATGAACTAAAATTATAAATATAATTAAATGGTTCAAAAGTTATTTTTGACATTTTGCTTAAAACATTACTGGTAACATAATGATAATTTTTAACACAATAAATAACTTTATCAAAATTTTTAAAATAGTGCCGATTATTAACATCAAAGTTAAGAAAATTATTAGGCATATTGTCTATTTTTATAACAATCAAAAATCCTTGATGCTTTAAAGCTCCATCTAATGTATCTTCAAAAATTAATTTAGGAAATTTATCCCATTTGTAACTATCTTCACTTATTAATTTTTTTTGATTTTCATTAAAACCAACAAAAACCACATTTCTTTTAAGATTATTCATAAACTTTTCTTTTTTGTACCTGTATTAGTATCATCTATTTTTAAATATTCTTGCCATTTAATTGAATATTTATTATTTGATTTTTTTTAATCCATGTCTAATATTTATATTCTTCAAATGGTTCATTAGTTAAACTTATATAATTATTATTGTTATCACGAGAATTTGTTTTATCTAAGAATATATGAACATTACAATCTAAATCTTTTAATTCTTTAATATGTTTTACAATAGGTTTGCTATGTTCTGGTAATTTATACTTCTTTTTAATATATTCAAAGTTTTTTACATTATTAAAATCTTCTAATATCTTTTTAATATTTTCTTTCTTAGATTCTTCATATCCAATAACTATCCAAAAATTAATTTTTTTAATATATTCTAATTCTTTTTTAATATCAAGTTCTTGAAAACGATATTTTACTCTCTTAATAAGATTTTCTTTAAATTTTTGATCATTATTTTTTAAAACTTTAACCATGTCTATTAAGTGTTCATGAATACCATTACTTCCTCCTAAAACATTATCATTATATTTTAATTCAATAAAATATATATCTCCTTCTTTTTTAGCATTAATATTTAAGAAAACAGTATCTATTCTTCCTCTTTTAACTTTTTTATCTTCTATACCATCATAAATAGGTTTATTATAACCTTTTTCATAATTATAATATTCTTGTTCAAAATGAATTATATTTTTAAAATCTTCATGTTTAGAATTAATAGTATCTTCATCTATCATAAATAAATATTGATAATTTTTTTCTTCTTCATATGCAATTTTTTCATATTGTTCAATAGCTTTATTAACATTAATATTAGTAATATCACTCATTAATACTAATTCTTTATTTTGTTTTATAGTTAAATTAGATATTGGTATTTCTTTAAAATCATAAAGATCAAATTTTGGTTTACGCCATCCATTTCTCATACCATTTCTTGTTTTAAACTTTTTATTTTTATCGTCTCTTACAAAAGCATAAAATATATCGTATTCTAAATTAGTTAGATCTTCTGGATGATTTTTATTTAAAATTAAATTATCACCTTGTTTAATAAAATATTTATTATAAGAAAAAGTATTTAAAATATTATATAAATTATCTTGTACTTCATCTTTATCAAAAGTCCTAGATGTTGATTTTTCTAATTTTATCCTAGCATCATCTTTAATATACATTAAATCTTTAACTGAATTACGCATATCAGATAAGGTTTCTACTACGATTTCTTTTAAATTTATATTACTTGTTTTACTTTTTTCAAATTTTTTTATAGTAGCATCATTAATTAAAAAAATATTAGGTATTAATTTAATACGATCATAGTCACATTTTTTATCTTTTTTTAATATTACAAAAGCTTTATTACCATGATAATAAACAATATCAGGAGAATCCTTTCTAATTCTTATAATATAATCTTTATGTTTATAAAAATAATTTCTAAGCTCTCTTAAATTCATAATCACACCTCACATATATAAATTATAAACTTTAATATTTATATATTACTATAAATATTTTCTAACGTGGACTTTTTGCGTACATCGACCACATTGTTCACTGATATAAGTATATCATTATTTTGTTTTTTGTTAAATGTAAAATTTATTTTGTTTGGTTTTATTTATTAATTTATCAAAATCTGATACATAATTTCTATCTTGATAACTTTACATTTTTCATATTCATTTACTGTTTTTTCTACTACTTGTTTATGATAAATTGTACGAATTAATTTAATTCTTTCAAGTAATCTTTGAAAATATTCTTGATCCTTTTTATTTGCCCTCATAAACCTTACATCATTTAAAGCAAATTCTTGAATCATATAATCTTTAATTACTTTATTTGCCCAAATTCTAAATATAATTGCCTTCTTTGAATTAACTCTAAATCCAATAGAAATAATCATATCTAAATTATAGTATGGATAAACTCTTTTAACTTTACGAGTACCTTCATTTTGAACTTGTGCAATTTTTGCACAAGTTCAATTTTCATTTAATTCTTCATCTTTATAAATATTATTAATATGTCTGACAATTCCAATCCTAATAAGGCTTCGGTATTTATCCAAACATCTTCATTTTGAAGTAACACTTCAAATTTAGTATTACCTTCTTCATCATTATAAAATAAAATATTTTTTTCGTTTCCAATTAATTTATCATTCATATATTTTTACCCATCATGATTTTATTATTTTACTGTGTTTAAAAATAAAAGGATGTTTGCAAATACTGCTTACATCCTTAGGTCATATATTATTTACCACAGCAATTTTTATATTTTTTGCCACTACCGCATGGACATGGATCATTTCTACCTATTTTATTAACTCTTTTTGGTGTACTTTTAACTGTTTCTTTACCATCATTGGCAGTACCTTTTAAAGTTTGAGTTCTTTCTGTATTTTGTTTAACCTCAGCTTTAAGTAGAAATTGTGCTGTTAAATCTTCGATTTTGGCAAGTAAGGCGTCAAACATTTCAAAGCCTTCCATAGTATAGGCTTGAATAGGATTAGTTTGACTATAACCACGAAGACCAATACCCTCTTTTAAATGTTCCATTGCACTCATATGGTCAACCCAACTAGAATCAATTATTCTAAGTGAAATGGCTTTTTCAAATTCATTCATAAGAGGCGCTTCTATCATCTTTTTCTCATAATCTTTGATGATTAAATCATAGATTTTATCTCTTGCTTCTTCATCACTTAAATTTTCAATATCTTTAAGTTTCAAATTATTGTTTTTTAAAAAGTTGGTATTAACATATTCAACTAATTCTTTTTTATCATCAGCTGATATTTCACCTTTGGCATCATAATGACTTTCAATTAAATTAGTAATAGTATTTCTAAATACTCCTAAAATACTTTCATGAATACTATCTTGTTCTAGTATTTCATTACGTCTGGCATAGATAATTTCCCTTTGTTCATTTAAGACATTATCATAATCAAGCAAAGTCTTACGAATATCATAGTTGTTTCCTTCAACTTTCTTTTGGGCTGTTTCTATACTTCTTGTCAAAGCCTTAGAACGAATAGCTTGACTTTCATCAATGCCAAGAGAAGTTAACATATTTTTAATTCGTTCTGTACCAAAACGACGCATTAAATCATCTTCAAAAGAAACAAAGAATTGACTCTTACCAGGATCTCCTTGCCGACCAGCACGACCACGTAATTGGTTATCAATACGTCTTGATTCATGACGTTCGGTTCCAATAACACAAAGACCACCAAGTTCTTTAACACCAGCGCCTAGTTTAATATCTGTTCCACGACCAGCCATATTAGTTGCAAGTGTTATAGCTCCGATTTCACCAGCCTTAGCAATTATTTCAGCTTCTCTTTCATGATTTTTAGCATTTAATACTTCATGCTTCAAACCAGCTTTTTTAAGAAGACCACTTAAATATTCATTGGCTTCAACTGAAATAGTACCAATTAATATTGGTTCACCTGTTGCATGAATTTCTTTAACAAATTTAATAATAGCATTATATTTACCTTTACTAGTTGCATATACTAAATCAGCATAATCTTCTCTTATAACAGGCATATTTGTTGGAATTTCAATAACATACATATTATAAATATTTCTAAATTCTTCTTCTTCGGTTTTAGCAGTACCAGTCATACCAGCAAGTTTTTTATACATTCTGAATAGATTTTGGAAAGTAATCGTAGCCATTGTTTTAGTTTCTGTGTTAATTGTTACACCTTCTTTGGCTTCGATTGCTTGATGTAATCCTTCACTAAATTGACGACCATGCATTAAACGACCAGTAAATTGATCAACAATAATAACTTCATCATCTTGAACAACATAATCAACATCTTTTTTAAAGCCATAATTAGCTTTTAAAGCTTGATTTAAGTGATGAACAAGAGCTGTATTATCTAAATCATATAAATTATTTAAATGAAATATTTTTTCTATTTTTTTACTACCCTCAGCAGTTAAAGATACATTTTTAGTTTTAACGTCTATATCATAATCTTCAACATCTTTTAATTGTTTTACCGCTCTATCAGCTTCAACATATAAATTTCTTGAATTCATTTGTCCACCACTAATAATAAGTGGAGTTCTAGCTTCATCAATTAAAATTGAGTCAACTTCATCGATAATACAGTAATTAAGTGGCCTTTGAACACGATCTTCACGACGAACAACCATATTATCTCTTAAATAGTCAAAACCTATTTCATTATTAGTTGAGTATAATATATCACAGGCATAAGCATCTTGTTTTTCTTTGGCACTCATTTCTCTTAAATTAACACCAACTGATACCCCAAGAAGTTCATAAACTGGACGCATCCATTCAGCATTACGACTTGATAAATATTCATTGGTTGTAACAACGTGAACACCTTCACCAGTTAAAGCATTAACATAAGCAGGTAAAATAGTAGTTAAAGTTTTACCTTCACCAGTTTTCATTTCAGCAATATTGCCATAGTGAATGGCAAGACCACCTAATAATTGAACATAAAAAGCTTTTTCACCAATAGTACGATAAGCAGCTTCTCTGGCCAAAGCAAAAGCTTCAACTAAAATATCATCTAAGGTTTCACCATTATTAAGTCTTTCCTTAAATTCAGCGGTTTTCTTTTGAAAATCACTATCTTTAAGTTTTTGCATATCTTCATCTAAGGCTACTATTTTATCAGCAAGTCCTTCAAATCTTTTTAATTCTTTATATTCACTATTTAATAATTTTTTTAATAGTCCCATAATCCACCTCAAACTATATTATAACACGACTAACTTTAAACTCAAAATAAATTCTTATATAAAAAAACGGATAATTAAATATCCGCTTCTTCTTTTCTCTTTTTAACAACATAAACTATGATTATAGTTAAGATTAATAAACCTAAAATAGTTCCTACAACCCAATAAACAAGATTGTTACCATTAGATGTTTCAGTATTTTCACTATCATCTTGAATATCATTTATATCTGTTTTATCATCTTTTTCTTCTTCATTAGTTGTATTCTTGTCATTTTTATTTGTTGGCTTCTTTTTATCACTATTTGTATTATTATTTGTATCTATATTACTAGATTCACTATCATTTGAGTTATTATTATCATCAGTAGTGGTATTCTCTTCTTTTTTAGAATCTTCTTCTTGTTTATTATCTTCTTTAACATCCTCTTTATTAACTACATAAGTAAATTTATTTGTATCTCCTAATGTTAAATGTTCTTTTGCTATATTTTGAGAATCTAAATTATTATCAATTATTTTTAGAGAATCTATACTAAATGAATATTTTTCATTTTCTTTTGATTTAGTACTAAGAGTAATTATACCTAATGATAATTCTTTTTTATCATTTAATAAATTATGAGTACTACCTTTACCACCAGTGGTAATTTGAATTTCTAAAATTTTATTTTTAGTATCATAATCATATTTTGTTGTATATTTATTTTCTTTTATTTTGCTATTAAAACTTAAATCTTTTACTTCTACATTACCAGTTATTTTTAACTTTAAATCAATACCCCCAACAAAGCCTTCTTCAAAGTGAATGGTAGTATTTAACTTACCATTACTATCCTCAACCAAATTAACCTTAGTTAAAGCCTTAGAAGTAATTGGGAAAAGCATAATTAAAGTTATTGCAATTATAGATGTTATTATTTTCTTCATTATACTTTTCCTCCTCTTAACTTTCTATGTTTATAAATCCTAGTTTTTCTGGTAATTTTACTGCCGTTGATGTACTAGTAATTCTTTGACCATCATTAGTCTCTGCATCATTAACACGATAAAGTACTGCTCTTATTTTGCCACTTTCTTTAACCATTCTATCATATTCTTCTTTGGTCATTGTAAATAACCATGTACCAGTAGCAACATCAAATACAGATTTGTCTTCTTCTAATTCAGCAAAGGCCATAAATGTACCCTTATAATAAATATTATTATTTTTAGCATCTACAAGCAAAGCTGTATTAAATGCTGGGTTACCACGATAACTTCCTTCAAAGACAACTGTTCCAGCTTTAATCTTACCTTCATCACTATCTTTGCTACATCCATCTGTAAGATAACAATAATCTTTTTCTAAAATACCTACATTTAATTCATCATTTACAAATTTAAAATCAACATTATCACCTGGATTAGCAAGTAAATCTATTTCTGCACCAGAAATACCTTTGGTATTATCTATTGCTTCAATTTTAATATATGATACATCATTATAAGTCCATAATTGTGATTTACTAGTAGTTCCTTCTTTCATAAAATATACTATTTCAGATGGATTTTTGGCATCAATATTAAATGTATCACTTCTAGCTTCAATCCATTTTTCTTTATCACTACTAACATATATCTTATATTTTTGAATTGAATTACTATCTAACACACCATTTTCTACTAGGGCGGTATATTTTATACCACTTAATGACATTTTTGTATTTAAACTTATTATTATATAAGCATTACCATCGTCTATTGAAGATGTTATTTTATCACCAATATTTAAATTAGTAATTCTTTCAGTACCAACAAAAGCTGTATCAACTTTTCCATCAATTAATTTATTAACATCAAGTAGTGAATAATCCATATCAGCATCTTCGATATCAAATTTATCTTTTGCACTTTTAAAGTTAGATTCAATACTAAATGTATCTTTTTTAATACTACCATCATGAGATATTTTTACTTCATCTAATTTTTTATCTAATTTAATAGTATTAAGTAAATAATCATAAGCTACTACATCATAAGTAAAGGCTCTATTGTTTACAGTTCCTACATTATCTGTATAACTATTTTTATCCCCGCTTACAAAAGCAATTGATTCACCATTACGAAGAATTTCATAACCAAGTATTTTTTCACTTTCACCACTAACATTAAAGTTTATTGTTACTCTTTTTTCTTTTTGATCGGTATCACTAATGCTTGCAGTTAATTTAGTAGAAGTTGAAATACCTGTTCCATTATTTAAAATATATCTTCTAGCTTCATCATTTAAATAATATATAGCCTTAGTTTCAACTTCTAAATCTTTTAATTCAGTTTGTAAATCATCTTTCATTTCATCTCTTGGTTTTATTCCCCAGATTTCAAAATAATTAGTTAAATTTTTCTTTGCTGCAAGTGATGCAAATAGAATTAAAAGTTCATCTTTATTATACTTTTTATCATTTTTATAGGTTCTAGTTAAAACATTTATTTTAGAGAATATTGAATCAGTATCATTAAATGTTTTATTTTTATCATATGCTAAATGTAATTGCCAATACATACCAAGTGTTACAAATACATTTTGTGATTTACCTAAGGTATGTGATGTTACTTTTTCATATATTTTATCATAAATTTTACTATCTTCTAATCTTGAATGACTAGTATCATTAGCAGTTTGAGCAAGTAGTGCATAAACATTATTTGTTACCTCAGCATGAACTAAATCACTTTGATTAATTTGATGACCTATTTCATGACTAATACCCCAGCCAAAGTAACCATTATTTTTACTTCCTTGGATAACACCAGGAATAGAACCATATTCAATACCAATATGATATCCACCGGCATACATAAAGGCACCAGCAAACATTCTCATATAACGAATATTAATTCTGGCTTTTGGAATTGCATTATAACTTTCTGTTGTTGCTTCTTCACTAGTTAATTCTTTTAAACCTTTATGACGATAGAACATTTCCATCATTTCATCAAACGACTCAGTTGATTCATATAAACGCTCTACTTGTTGGTCTATACTATCTAAACCAGTTGTAATTGCATCCCTTACTGCCTCGGCTGAGAATGACCATAAACCATGTTTAGTAACAATTTCAGTTACACCAAGAGCACTTGTTTCTTTATCATATGCAAGTGGATATTCTTTACCTTGATAATATTCACTATACATATTATTAAGTTTGCTAACATAATCTTTTAAATCATTTATATAATTTTTAATTGCTTCTTTTTTCTCAGTAGCAGATGTAAGTAATGAAGTATCAAGTACAGGTATCTTTGTTCCACCACTTACTCTAATTTTAATAGTATTATTAGAATCTGGTTTAGATGTATATCTTACATAAACACTACCGCCACGTTCCGCAGATGCACTACCAATTTTTGGTACATCAATAATATTTTGACCAGGTTTTAAAGTATATTTAGAATTCCATGTACTGGCCTCAGCATAATTTTGTGTAAATATTAACTCAGCATTAACTTTACCAGTAGTAGATCCAACATATACATTAATTTGCTCACCACCACGAACAGCAATTCCTAATGGTTGATAATCACTAATTGTCATTGCAAATTTTAAATGACTATTATAAAAATTAGATATATTTGGATTTAAAGTAATAATATCTTTATTTAAATTTTTATCATTTAATATTTTTTCAGCATACTCTAAATCATTAAGTACTGATTCACGATATGGATTATATTCACCATTATTCTTATGATCAGCTCTTTCTTTTAGTTCATTAATTTTTTCAACTGTGACATCACTTTTTAATTCTACTCTTAAATCATCAGCAAAAAGATCTGCAACGTCATCTACAAGTGAATCATAATTATAAAATTTAAGTTCAGCAATTTGAACAGATGGACCATTTCCTGTAACAGTTAAACCAATTTGAAGGGCACTTGTTTCAATTGGTTCAGCTAATTTTAATACATAATATACACGGTTATTTTCATCTTTCTTTGCTTCAATTTTAGCTTGAACTGTAATACGACTATTTGCACTTATATCTTTTTCATCAGTCCAATAATGAACAAGTGCATCATTTGGATTAGTTGATTTATAACTATATTTATAACTATCAGGAACAGTTATAACAAATTCATTCATTGTATATTTTTGATCAAGAATGAATAATGGAGCATCCATTGTTTTAGTATAGGAATTCATTTGCCATTGTTCAAATTCCCAATAAGACTCTGGATTATCATCAACCATCGTCCATTCATTACCACTTGTTAATTCTTCACCAACTTTTATATAAGATTTACCCATTTTATAAGAAACACTTTTAATGTGATCAGTTTTTCCTGTTTCACTATTATAAGTATTAATTAAATTATATTTTGGATAAATTGTTGGTTTTAATTCTAATGTTTTAGCTATGACTGTTTGAGATGGACTACCTTCACCATTTTTATTAACACCAGTTATATAAGCTTCATATTCAACACCAGATTCTAAACCTCTTAAATTATATTTATTAGTGCTAACTTCTAATACAGTCCATTTTTCGGTACCACGAATGCGATAATATAGTTTATAACTTTGAGTATCCATCATATCTTTCCAAGAAAAATCTATACCACCAATAGTAGGAGTAGCATTTACCATATCAACAGCAGGTGGTACATTTCTAGTCTCTGGAATTGCAGTATATTCATCAGTCCAAGGACTATACCATTCACCATTTACAGAGCGTACCTTTATTTTATATTCTTTATAGTTATCTAAATCTTCAATAGTAAAACTAGTAAATGTTGTTTGGAATCTAGAATTAATTTTAGGTCCTACTATATTTATTTCATAACCAGTTACATTGGGAACATTTTGAAAACTGACTGTAAGTTGTTCACTAACTGAATTATCAATTTCAACATATTTTGGTTTAGATAAATCAGCCGGAGCTTTTGTTTCAACTTTAACATTATTCAAAAACTCAACCTTAGCAATATCAGCTAAATTATTCGAACCAGTTTCGGTAATAACAATTGTTACTTTTTTAACAGCAACTTCACCACCTAAACTTATAACTTTTGTCCCTTCTACTTCTTCTTCGGTAAATGGAACAACTGAATTATCATCATTTTCATTATTAGTAGATTCAATTATTGGTAATTCCTTGATTTCTCCCGTAGAGGTTTCAATTCTTAACATTGCCCCTTTTGGCATATTTTCAGCATTTGAACCAAAGTTAACTCTAACTTCACTCATTAATACTTCTTCTTTGTTATCATTTCCGGCTAAATTTAAAGTAACCTCAATTGGATCTTCCCCATTTTGTTTTAAAGTTACAGCAGTTTCTGTATCTTTAAAAATATTATTTAAGTCACCACTTTCAATAATACTTTCACCTATATTAAAAGATATATTATTACTATTTAATATAGCACTAGTATTAGTGATTGATGGTTTCTTTTCTTCACTATTTTTATTAGCTGTTACATAATTTAAATCAGCAATATCAACTTTATCATCTAAATTTAAATCATATTCTTTATTATTATTTTTAATAGCATTAAACATTATATTAATATCATCATCATTAATAATATTATCACCATTAACATCACCAATAGCAAACATACCTTTTTCATTAGTAATATTTACTCTTTTAGAATAATCATTTAAGGTAACATTTGTTGAATAAGTAACAAAATTTTTACCACTAAATTCTAATTTATAAGTATCTTTCTTTAAATTATTAATATTTAAAGCAAAATATACTATATTTTCACTAGCATTTTCACCAGCTAAGATATCTTTTGTTTTTCCCGTTTTTCTTCTTTTAGTAGCACTAATTTTAACATTTTCATTGCTACCTAACTTATCAGTTTTTACAAAGTATCCATCAGCAGTACTTGCAACATCATTTAAACTCACTTCGATAAAATTATTATTACTATCAAATAGTTTAAAAGTTACATCAGCACTTTTTCGATTACGCATTGGTAACACAAAATGAGTTTCTATTTCAATATTACCAGTTGCTTCAAAATTACTTTGAACTGACTCAATTACTTCATTATTCTCAGTTAGCATTTCTGCGGCTTGAATTAATGGGGCAAATTCATTAAACACAAAAGCACTTAATAAAAGCATTGAAGTAAATTTTTTTAACCTTTTCATTATCTCACCTCGTAATAAGATTATACTTTAAAAACTATCTTTAAATCAATATTATATTATATGTTTCTTTTAATTTTTTGTTCATTAAAAAAGTATTAAAAATTTTTAATACTTCAATTTATAATTATTTCCTTATTATTTATTTAAATCATTACTTAATTTCTGAGAAAATAAATTCACTCATTAAATTTCTTTAATTTCAATAATATCACCATCATTTGGAACAATGACATTTTTTATTTTTTTCTTAGTTAATTCTTCTCTTACTACATCATCCATATGGCTAACAATAATTGTACAATTTGGATATTTATTACTTAGATATTCTATATTATCTATACCCATGTGTTTATCATTACCAATAGTTAATGCACAATCAGCAAATAAATAGGTACATTTAGCTAATAGATATTCCACATTTTCACATAAATGTGTATCACCAGTAAAGCCAACACTAATACCATTTCTAGTTAAGATATACCCATAAGCAGGCTTTAACTTGCCATGATCTACTAATACTTTTTCAACTTCAATATCTTCAATACTAAATCTTAAATTAGTTATATAATTTATTATTGTATTAGCATATATTTTATCTAAACTATTAGGAAATCCTATTTTAGTTAATTTTTGTATTTTTTTTATTCCATCTTTACTAGTAAAAATATAAATATTTTTATCAATATTTTTAGAATGAATTCTACCTAAAAGATAAAATGGCATATCAAAAAAATGATCACCATGAAAATGAGTAAGTAAAACATATTTTATCTCATCTTCATCATAACCTAATTTTTTAATTGCTTTACAACAACCATTAGGCATATCAACCATTATATGCTTATCTATTAAGTAAGATGCACTATTAGAAGCACTGGTAATATTACCGGAACCAATAACAACTACTTTCATTTAAACCACACATTCCTTTCACTTCGTTCAAGGCACACATAGTCATGAAAACTTGAACAAAATTTATTTT
>CANQVV010000007.1 GCA_947627385.1 uncultured Bacilli bacterium | reverse complement strand
CAGTTTAACTTATTTTGCAAATTTTTTGGATAATTTATTTTGCTATTTCAAAGTTAAATTAATTTAAAAATTTATAGTTTACTCTGGTAAACTTAAAGTAGACAACTTGAGAGGGTATGTAGACAATTGATTATTTTATTTATACAATTATTTTGTAATGTATACTATGAAAGGGGTGTCATTTCTTAGTTATTATGTTATCATATTTATTAATTACTTCTTGCATAAAACAAAAAGTTATGTTAAGTTATTTACTAAACTTAAACGGGTGGTTTTGATGGGAAAATATAATTGGACTATTGATGATTTAAAAGCAAAATTCAAATTATTAGAAGAATTAATTAGTCATGAAAAAGATGCTCAAAGAATTGAACTTATAGATAGTGACTTAAATTTTTTATTAAATATTTTTGAAGAATATGATAGTAAAGATACTATTCAACAACCAAAATATATTGATTTATACCGAGAATATAAAACAAAATATGAAGGAATTAAATTTTTATGGTCAGATTTTCAAAGATTTAATTCCTTAGCTAATAGCAATGGTTTAAAAGTATTTGACTTAAAAAAATCAAGATTAAGTAGTGATGATTTATTATCTTTAACTCATGACTTTTATAAATCATTAGATAAATTCTTTTTTGAAAACTTTTTAAAAACATTTAAAGATCGTCAAACACATATCAGATTTCAAACCTATGCTGATGGATTTCATTGTGGGGAAACAATATCTATTTCTGCTTTAAAAGAATCATTTATTGATATTCAAAGAGTTTTTGATCTTCAAGATTTATTTGCTACGGTTCATGAATATAGTCATGCTACTAGTGTTCAAATAAATGATTTACATCTTCAATTAAACAAAGAATTATATGTAGAAATAGATCCTTTATTTATGGAAATAATTTTTGCTGATTATTATTATCAACAAAGTAATGATAAAGACGCTTATACATATCGTATAAATAATTATTTAGAATATTTAGTTTATAGTAATATGATATCTCTATTATTATCATTAATGAATTTTGATCGTCAACAAGAAATTAAAACTGTTAAAGGACTTAGAAATGGTATTCAAAAAAGTAAATTTAATTATTTACCATTAGAAGAAAGTTTTGAATATTTAAAATATCCTTGTGAACGATATATAACTTGTTATATGATAGCTATTGAACTTTATAACATATATAAACAAGATAAAGATAAAGCTTTATATTTACTTAGAAAAATTATTTATATGAGTAATTTAAGTTCTAAACAATATTATAATAATATTAAAAGATTAGGAATTAATCCTAATCAAAGTATTTCTGATTTTCAAAAAGAATTACAAAGTAATATGAAAAGAATACGTAAAAGATAATTAAAATGGCATTTTCATTTTACCATTACTCATCATTTTCATCATATCTTTCATAGCTTCAAATTGTTTAAGTAATCTATTTACTTCTTCCACAGAACGGCCACTTCCTTGGGCAATTCTTTGTTTTCTTGTTGCTTTTAAGATTTCCGGATGTTTTCTTTCATAAGGTGTCATAGATAATATTATTGCTTCAATATGAGCCATATCTTTGGGATTAATAGATACATTATTTAAACCCATACTTCGAGCTTGGGGAAGCATTTTTATAATATTTTCCAAAGGACCTAATTTTTTTATTTGTTTAAAAGTTGTTAAGAAATCTTCTAAATCAAAGGTACCTCTTTGCATTTTTTTTGCTTGTTCTTTGGCATCATCTTCACTAATTATGCCTTCAACTTTTTCAGCAATAGATAAAATATCACCCATATCTAAAATACGTTCAGCCATTCTCGTTGGATAAAATTCACTAAGGCCATCTAATTTTTCTGAATCACCAACAAATTTAATAGGTACATTTGTAAGATGTCTTAATGATAAAGCTACTCCACCTTTGGTATCGCCATCCATTTTAGTTAAAATACAACCTGTTAAATTTAAAGCTTCATTAAAGCCAGTAATAACATTAATAGCATCTTGGCCCATCATTGCATCAATTACTAGTAAAACTTCATTAAGAGAAATATTATTGGCAATATCTTTTAATTCTTGCATTAAATTTTCATCAATTTGTAATCTACCAGCTGTATCAATAATTACATAATCTAAATTATTTTCTTGGGCATATTTAATACCATCATTAACAATTTTTAAAACATTTTTTTCATCTTCGGTAAAAACTGGAATATTTAAAGATTCCCCTATTTCTTGTAATTGCGTAATAGCAGCAGGCCGATAAATATCACCAGCAATAAGTAATGGTTTTCTTTGATATTTTTTTCGTAAAATATTAGCTAATTTTCCAGCAGTTGTTGTTTTACCACTACCTTGTAAACCACATAACATAATAACTTCAAATTTTTCACTTGTTGATAATGGTTCATATTCACCACCTAAAAGACTAATAAGTTCATCTTTAACAATCTTAATAAATACTTCATCTGGTTTAAGACTTTTTCCGACATCCGCTCCTAGGGATTTTTCTTTTACTGAGGCTACAAATTCTTTAACAACATTATAGTTAACATCTGCTTCTAGTAAAGCCATTCTTATTTCTCGCATTGCATCATTAATATTATCTTCGGTAATTTTACCCATTCCTCGAATATTTTTTATAGCATTAGAAATGCGATCACCCATATATTCAAACATAATTTATTCTCCTTTATCTTGCTATTATTAGTTATTCATATTTTTTAAATAATCTTCTATATTTATTACTTTATTAATATCTTTTTTTATTTCTTTAATATCTTCTAAATTTAAAGCATCCTCTAAAATATTATTTTTTAAAACTATTCTTAATTTATCTTCATAAGTACATAATTCTTTTTCAACATTTTTAATTATTATTCCTACTCTTGCTTTGGAAATGTTTTTTATATCGGCTATTTCTTGCATAGTTAAATTTTCACCATAATATAAATCAAAAATATCTCGATTATTTTCTTTAATTAAATCTTTATAAGCTAAAAATAATTCATTATAATAGGCAAATTTATCTATATCCATCTAAATCATATCCTTAAAAAGACCATAAATATAATTTTCAATATCAAATGGTTTTAAATCATTCATTGTTTCACCTAAACCAACAAATTTAACCGGTAAATTAACTTCTTCTTTAATAGCTAAAACTATTCCACCTTTGGCCGTACCATCTAATTTAGTTAAAACAATACCTGTAATATTGGTAATTTCTTTAAAAGCCTTAGCTTGCATAATTCCATTTTGACCAGTGGCCGCATCAATAACTAGTAAAGTTTCTTGGGGTGCCCCTTCAATATGGGTAGCAATTACTTTATTAACCTTTTCTAATTCTTTCATTAAATTAACTTTGTTTTGTAATCTTCCTGCTGTATCAATTAAAACAATATCAACATTATCTTTTTTCGCTTTTACGAGTCCATCATAAACAACACTAGCAGGATCACTTTCTTCTTGACCATAAAATTCACTATCTGTTCTCTTAGCCCATATTTCTAATTGTGATACGGCTCCGGCTCTAAAAGTATCACCAGCAATAAGCATTACTTTTTTACCTTCACTTTTATATTTGTGAGCTAACTTAGCAATTGTTGTAGTTTTACCCACTCCATTTACTCCGACCATTAAAATAACAGTTGGTCCCTTTTCATTCATCTTTATTTTATCCGATAACGATTCACCTTCAACATAGATAACTAATAACTCATCAACAATAACTTCTTTTAAGTATTCTGTATCAGTTATATTTTCATGCTTTACTCTTGCTTTTAATTTATCCATAAATTTCATAACTGTATTAACCCCAATATCAGCCATAATTAAAATACTTTCTAATTCTTCAAAATATTCTTCGGATACTTTGGTATACTTAATACCTAAAAAATTTAACTTAGATACAAATTCATCACGAGTCTTTTTTAATCCTTTATCATAATCTTTAATTTCTTCTACTTCATTTAAAACATTCTTTTTATTTTTTTTCTTGCTTTTAACATTTTTTTCAAATGTTTCTTCTGTTTTTTCTTCAATTACTTCTTCTATATTATTTTCTTCTTCTTTAACAATTTCTTCTTTTTTCTTAATAATATTTTTAAATTTACTAAATAAGCCCATGTCGCCTCACCACTTTAATAATATCAAATTTTTTTAACTTTTAAAACCATTTTACATAATTAAGTAAATTATATTGTTATTTTATATATACTCACTTGACATTTGTAAAACATTTAAGTGCTAGACAAAAATCCTAATTTAGTGTATAATTAATATCAGTTAAAAAACTTTTATTAAAGAAATGAGGAATTTAAAATGAATGAAAAAAGTGCAACTAGTATTGTTGCCTTAGGTGGTCTTGGTGAAGTTGGTAAAAATATGTATGTTATCACTCACGAAGATGAAATAATTATCATTGATGCCGGGGTAATGTTTCCCGAAGTTGGCTTACTAGGTGTTGATTATGTTATTCAAGATATTACTTATTTAAAGCAAAATGCTAAAAAAATTAAGGCTTTATTTATAACTCATGGTCATGAAGATCACATTGGAGGTATACCTTTTTTATTAAATCAAGTTCATATACCTATAATATATGCTCCTAAAATTGCCAAAGATTTAATTGAAAAGAAATTAGAAGAGAGAGAAATAAATTATAAAAATATTGAGGTTATTGATAAAGATTTAAAAGTAAATTTTAAACATTTTAACATTGAATTTGTTAATACTACTCACTCAATACCTGATTCTTTTGCGATAGTTGTGCATACACCAAATGGCGTTATATTTGAAACAGGAGACTTTAAATTTGATTTAACTCCTATTGGTCCAATGGCTGATATTCATAAAATGGCGGAACTTGGTCAAAAAGGTGTTACTTTACTTTTAAGTGATTCTACTAACGCCTTATCAACAGGATTTTCTAATAGTGAATCAGTTGTTGATGGAACTTTAAACGATATCATTGGTCGTCATGTAGGCAGAGTTATTATTGCTACTTTTGCCTCTAATATATATCGTATTAAACACATTGTAGAAACTTGTAAAAAATATAATCGTAAAATAATTATTTTTGGCAGAAGTATGGAAGCTTCAATTGAACTTGCTTTAAATAATGGCTTAATTACTGATAAATCGATGTTTATTGATAGTAATAGTGCTAAGGGATTAAAACATAATGAAATATGTATCTTATGTACTGGTAGTCAAGGTGAACCACTCGCAGCATTATCTAGAATTGCTAATGGTAGTCATAAACAAATATCACTTTTACCAGATGATTTAGTTATATTTTCATCAAGTCCTATACCAGGTAATGCCGAAGCTATAAATAGAATAATTAATAAAATATATTTAAAAGGTGTTAAAGTATTTACTAACACTGAATTTAGTGACATTCATACCTCAGGACATGCCAAATTAGAAGAACTTAAATGGATGTTACGCATTATTAAACCAAAGTATTTTATGCCTATGCATGGTGAATTTAGAATGTTACAACAACATGCTAATATTGCTAAACTTTGTGACATTCCCGAAGAAAATACTTTCATTTGTAGTAACGGTGATGTTATCTTATTAAAAGATGGTGTTGTTAGCCGAGGAGGTACTATCCAAGCTGGTGATGTTTATGTCGATGGTTCACGTGTCGGTGATGTTGGTAGTGTTGTTATTAAAGATCGTAAACTAATGAGTCAAGATGGAATATTAATCACTATTTTAAATATTAATACTTTAACTAGAAAATTATTGATTAAACCTAATGTTACAGCCAGAGGATTTGTGCTTGTCAATGAAAATCAAGAATTAATGAATAAAATAGAACATAAAATTAGTGAAATTGTTAATAATTTTCTAAAAACTTCTTTATATAATTATACCGATTTAAAAAATCAAATAATATTAGAATTATTACCATTTATTAATGAATTAACTGGAAGACGCCCAATTATATTACCTGTTATTATGGAAGTAAACAAAAAAGAAGACTAAAAAAGTTGCTTATATGCAACTTTTAAATTACTTTTTCTATCCTTGAATTATACCCTTTAATTTGATATACTCTTTTTAGGAAGCGTGAATTTCACGTCACCTAACGTTTGTTAAATGGCGTTATCCATGTATTACTACTTGGACGACGCCTCTTTCAATTAAAGTATATATAATATACAATAATATCAAGATAATTACTAACAATACTTTCACAAGATTTCTTGCTTTCACTAGCCTCACCTCCATCTTAGAAGTAAACCCCCTGAAATTTCAGATTTTTGGTGACGTCTATTGCACAACTTCCATAAGTTTCTATTAAACAGTAAATATTTTTATTTGTAAATATATTCGACAAATCTTGTCAAAATAAGACATATATAAAACTTGTAAAAGTTAAAATAATATAATATACTAAATATGTAGGAAGCGTGAATTTCACGTCACCTAATATTATTAGTGAGACGTTATCCTTGTATTATTACTTGGACGACGCCTTTTTCAATTAAAGTATATATAATATACAGTAATATCAAAATAATTACTAACAATAGTTTATTCAAACTTTTTGCTTTCATCAGAGCCGCACCTCCAATCTAGGTCCAAAACCCCCGAAAAGATGGTTGGTGACGTCCATAACACACTTCCATAAGTTTCTATTAAACAATGAATATTTTTATTTGTAAATATATTCGACAAATCTTGTCAAAATAAGACATATATAAAACTTGTAAAAGTTAAAATAATATAATATACTAAATATGTAGGAAGCGTGAATTTCACGTCACCTAGTTTATACTAAAATGGCGTTATCCTTGTATTACTACTTGGACGACGCCTCTTTCAATTAAGGTATATAAAATATACAATAATATCAAGATAATTACTAACAATACTTTCACAAGATTTCTTGCTTTCACTAGCCTCACCTCCATCTTAGAAGTAAACCCCCGAAAAGATGGTTGGTGACGTCCATAACACACTTCCATAAGTTTCTATTAAACAATAGAAATTTTTATTTGTAAATATATTCGACAAAACTTATCAATTTATAACCTAAATTAAACATAAAAAAAAGAGCATTAAGCTCTTCCGGCATATTTACCATCACTTGTAGTTACTAATATTTTTTCACCCTCATTTATAAATAATGGTACTTTTATAACTTTACCTGTTTCAATAGTAGCATCTTTTTGAGCATTCGTTGCTGTATTTCCTTTAACAGCAGGTGTTGTTTCAGTTACTAAATATTCAACTTTTTCAGGTAAACTAATTCCAATAATTTCACCTTCATAAAAATCAATGGCAATATCAATACCTTCTTTAATAAAATCTACATCACTACCTAAAATATTTTTTGGTACTTCGATTTGTTCATAAGTTTCATTATTCATAAATACAAGATTATCACCACTAGCATATAAATATTGAACACTAGTTTTATCAACATGAGCTCTTGTTATTTTAATGTTAGTATTAAATGTTTGTTCAACAATAGAACCTGTTCTTAAATTTTTTAATTTAATTCTAACAAAAGCTGGACCTTTACCTGGCTTTACATGTTGAAATTCTTGAATTAAACATAAGTTACCATCAATAATAACCGTCATACCATTTTTAATATCATTAATATTAATATTCATATTTTAACACTTCCTATTTCTTTTCTTTTGCTACAACACTTTTACGGCATTTTGAGCAATATCTTTTTATTTCTAATCTTTCAGGATTATTTTTTTTGTTTTTGCTTGTAGGACGAAGTTCATTCCCACATACAGTACATCTCATAGTTACATAATTACGGTTTTCATTTTTTGCCATTTAGACTCCTCCTCACTTAATCACCACCATATTATATCAAACTTTTACGCTTTTTCAAACAAAAAGTTTGTAATACTTTGTGAAATATACCTAGTTATATACACTTTACTATAATTATATTCTCTTGCTACATAAATATTAGGAGCCATTACCACAATACTATACTTGGGATTATCATAAGGAGCAAAGCCAACAAAAGCAATAGATGTTGTTTTAGTATCCATAATTCCATCATTATTGGTATCTATAAAAGTTTCACTTGTTCCCGTTTTACCAGCTGGATTATATTCACTTTTTATATAGCTTCTAGCTGTACCTGATGTTGTAGCTAAATGCATAGCTTCTTTTAATCTAGCAATATACTTTGCTTCTATGGGAATATTATCAACTACTTCATAATCATTTTTAACTATTACTTTATCACCATTTTTTATTTCTTGCATAAGTTGAGGTTTTCTTTTTTCACCATTACTAGCAATAGTACTAACATATTGAAATAACTCAATTGGTGTATATGTATCATATTGGCCAATACTTAAATTTAGTAATAAATCACTTGATGTAAGACTACCTTTAATACCTACCATTTCATTTGGTAAATCAATATTAGTTAAAGCCCCAAGACCATAAGCTCTAAAAATACCTCGAAATTTTTCAAAATCAGCATTGGTTGTTTTTAAAACCATATTATATTTATATTCTTGATTAGTAAGACCAATAGCTATTTTAAATTGATAATAATTACTACTTCGACTAATAGCAGTTAAATCATTAATTTTACCCAAACTTTTATAACTACATTTCATAGGTACTTGATAAAGTTTAATGCAGCCATCTTGGACACTACTACCAATATCAATTACCCCATATTTATAACCAGTACTAATTGTAGCCATTTTAACAACCGAACCAACTGTATAAGAAGTATTTATTAGATTAGTATTTATACTTTTAAAAGTAGGATTTTTAATATCACTAACTAATTTTTGCCCACTTAATGCGACAATTGAGCCATTTTGCGGATTACCAACAATGCTATATGCTTCACTAAAATAATCAGTATTACTTCTCTTTTTAGCTAAAATAATATTTTCTTGCAGAGCACTTTCTAATTTTTGTTGCACGTCGATATCAATAGATAATATTAAATCATTTCCATTTTGACCTTCTTTAATTTTTTTTAATGTATTATCACTATTTACTTCATAAATATCTTTCTCACCTTTTAAATAATCTTCATAGTATAATTCTAAATAAGATAACCCTACTATATCATTTAATTCATAGCCTTTTTTTAAATATTCATCTTTTTTTTCTTCGGGAATACTACCAATACTACCAAAGATATCTTTTAAAGTATCACCATAATTATATACTCTTTCCCAAGTAAGTCCAGTAGTTACTCCTTTAATATTACTATCAATAATAGTACTATATTCAATATCACTTAAACCTTTTAAAATAATTTTCTTTTCATAAGAATAACCTTTATTCATCAAATCATAAATCGTTGCACTCTTCTTTTCTTCTTCACTTAATGTATTTAACATTTCCGGAGTTATTCTTTCTAATTTTAATTGATTAATTTCTTTATTAGTAATTTTTCGCATCTTTAATAATTCTTTTTCTTCATCAGTTATTAAATTATCACCATTATTATTTAAAATTAACCAATATTTTTTTAAAGTTTTTTCATTTATATCTATATCAATAATTTTAGCTAAACTTTTGGCAATTTCAATTTCTTCTGCCACAGTAATTTTTTTTAATTTTGTATAATATAATGTTTTTATTCCTTTATTATCTACTAGTACTTTACCATTACAATCAAGTATTCTACCCCTCGGGGCACTGCCACCAGTAACATAATTTAATGTTTTATCTTGCAAAACTTTTTGATATTTCTCACCATCAATTATATTTAAATAAAAAATTCTAGTTATAAATAAACTAAAAATTACTATTATAAATAGATATTTCTTCATATAATCCACCATTATTAGTATGGTATTATCTTTATTTAAGTATTCATTTTTATTTTTTCACATAAAATATTTATAGGTGATTGTTATGTTTAATATTATTGAACGTTATATAGATAAAATGAATGTTGAAGATATTAGAAATTTTGCCACACAAAAAGATATTCCTTTAACTGATAGTGAACTTAACTTTACTTATAATTTTGTTAAGAAAAACTATCGGAATATCCTAAGTAATCCTAAATTATTTGATATTGATCGTTATAGAAATGAATATAGTCCAGAAAATTTTCAAAAAATTAAAAAAGTTTGGACAGAATATTATCAAAAATATGCAAATTATTTATAATATTCTCTGATATCATTTATTAAATTGGCATTGAAATTTCCATTTCTTAACATAGCTATTTCATATTTATATGGTGGATAAACTAATTCTTTATTACCATCACTTGCACTTATATAAGGTGTTTCTAATATTTTAGGAACATCTTTTAATTTGGCATTATTAACTATCTTTAAGATTGTCTCAAAACCAAGAGTTCCCAAACCAATATTTTCATGACGATCTTTATGAGAATTAAGAATATTTTTACTATCATTAATATGAATACATTTAATACGAGATATACCAATTAAATTATCAAATTTATCTAAAAATTCTTCAAAATTATGCATATCATACCCGGCATCATTTAAATGGCATGTATCAAGACAAACACCAATATTTGAAGAATTCACCCCATCAAGAATTTGTTTTATTTCTTCTAATGTTTTACCACATTCACTACCTTTACCAGCCATAGTTTCTAATAAAATCATACATTTAGTATCAGCATTAATAACATAATTTAAAGCCTCGATTATATTAGCTATTCCTTCTTCGGTAGAATGCTTAACACTACTTCCTGGATGCAACACAATATATTTAATGCCTAAGGTTTCACATCTTTTTATTTCTTGTTTTAAAAAACTAATGGAAAAATTCCAAGAATCTATCTTTTCCTTATTAGCTAAATTAATTATATAAGGGGCATGACAAATAACATTATCCATACTTAAATTATGTTCTTGCATTATTTTTAAAGCAGAATTCAAATAATTTAAATCAATAGATTTACGCATAGTATTTTGAGGAGCCCCAGTATATAACATAAAGGCATTAGCATCATAACTTAATGCTTCATTTAAAGAACCTAATATCTGATCACTACCAAAATGAACATGACTTCCTATTATCATTACTACCTCACAAATTATAAATCAATATCAACATTATGATATATTTCGGTTACATCATCAATCGAATCTAACATATTGTATAATTTTTTAAATGTTTCAGCATCTTCATTACTTAATGTAACTTTTTCTTTTGGAAAAGATCCTACTTGATCTATTTCATATTCCACATCAGGTATAATGCTTTCAATCACATCTTTAACTTTTTCATGATCATTTGGTTGCATAGTAATAGTTATTTCTCCATCTTCATCTTCATAATCAATTATTTCAATACCTTCATTGAGTAAACTTTCAAATATTTCTTCACTTTTAGCTGATTTAAAAGATAAAACGCCAATATAATCATAATTATATGAAACTGAATTAGTAACTCCTAAACTTTTACCAACCTTATTAAAAGCCGCTCTTACTTCACCAACCGTTCTATTAACATTATCCGTAAGAGTTTTAATAATTAAAGTAGAAGCACCAGGACCAAATCCTTCATAAACAACTACTTGATAATCTTCTCCTTGGGCACCCTTAGCCTTTTCTATTGCTCGATTAATAATATCACTTGGAACTTGATTCTTCTTAGCTTTATCAATAATTCTTTTTAAAGTAATATTGGCATCTGGATCAGGTAACCCCTTTTTAGCAGCTAAATATATTTCTTTGGCAAAAGTAGTATATATTTTACCTCTGGCTGCTCCTGTTTTTTGAATACTGTACTTTCTAACTTCATAAGCTCTTCCCATAATAACCTCCTATAATAATTTTAAACTTCTAACAAATTCATAAATAAAATGTTTTTGTTTAGTTTCTGTTTTAACATATTTAATTTGTTTAAATAAACTATGTACATGAAAGTATGTAATATCTTCTTTAACCATAATATATTCCAAAGCTTTTAAAACTAGTTCTTTATTATTTTTAGCTTTAAAAAATTTTCTAGCTTTATTAACTAAATTATTGTCTACTTTCCGTACCAACATATTATACACCCACATATGATGTTTTTTAAAGATAAAATTGTAACCATCATATTTTTTTAAAACTTTTAAAGTATCATAATATCCTATTTTAATATTTTCAGCTATTTTACTTCTATTAACCCCTAATGTTGGACCTAAATATCTTGATGGAGTAATTTTAATAACTTTACTTTTATCTTTAATCTTTTGCTTAAAACCAATACCATTTACTTCCACTGAATATATTTTATCATAGTGTTTATCTAATAACATATTTATCGGGGTATTATCATAAAATCCACCATCAAGATAATATTTTTCATCAATTAATTTACTCATTTTAAATAATGGTAAATTACAACTTGCTAAAATGTATTCACCCATCTTACCTTTTTTCATATCTTCTTTAAATAAATATAAAGGTTTTAAATCATTAGCTCGTACTGTAACAAGTCCAAAATCAATTTTACTTTTTCTAATAGCTTTTTCATCAATCATTTCATCTAGTATTTTTTTTAAATTACTATTGTCAATTCCTTTATTTTTAACAATTAAAGTCATTTGTTCAATACCATAGATAAGTTCTTTAAATAAAGCTTTATTATTTACACTATCAATGTATTTAGAATTAAAATTAAGTAAAGAACCAACATCAACATTTTGCCAAAATTCATATAACTCGGTTGATTTACCACTAACAATCATCGCTGCATTAAATGAACCAATAGATGTACCAACTATACCATCAATTTTTATCCCACATTTTTTAAAGGCCAAATAAGATCCTATTTGATATGATCCCTTAACACCACCACCAGCTAGTACCAATCCTGTCATAAGCCCCTACTTTCTTTTTAAAAATACTAATGGTTTAGCAATAATTTTTTGAAAAATTCGCTTTTTACCACTATTTTGTAGTCTTCTATAATAATTATATAAAGAATCATAACGATAATGAATTATATTATCAAGTTCATCACTATCAGTAAGAATAGGACTTTTATAAGACTTAGCTAAAAATAAACGTGATAAAATATAACGCATACTTATACCATATTTATCTAAAATATTTTTTAATAATTCATTATAAAGTAATCTGCCCTCAGAACCCATACCAATATTAAAAGTTTTCTTATTTAATTCTTTGGCATAATCAATGGCTTTTACAAAAGCATAAGCCGCATCATAATTAGTAGTTACTTCTACTGCTAAATTTTTCTTAACATTATAAATAAATGGTTCATTTTTTATACCATTTAAAACAATTGGTAATCTAAATATGGTATAATTTTTTAACTTCTTTTTAATTAAATTTTCGGTTTGATATTTATTAGAAGCATAATTAGTAAGTTCACTTTCTTTAATTTTTTCCTTAACACTAGCAGATAAAGTATTATCATACATTGAAGTAGTTGAGGCATAAATTAAAAAACATTTTTCATTATATTTATTTATAGCTTTAATTATATTACTAGTTCCATTATATTCAACTATTTCCCCTAAGTTACGACTAAATTCACCAAGTGGTGGCATAACTGAGGCAAGATGAATGATGTAATCATGACTTTTAACTAAGGCATCAATTAAAATATCATCATTAACATCCCCATAAATAATATTTAAACGATTACGATATTTTTTTAATTTTTTTTCAGTTTTTTTATTTTTTAAATCTAAGGCAGTTATTTCATATTTTCCTTCACTTAGTAAAAACTTTAAAACATTAATTCCTACTGTTCCTGCCGCTCCGGTTACTAAAATCTTTTTCATTAAATCACCTACACTAAATATGTAATTAATAATATTACTACACCAATAATTATACCATAAATTACTTCTTTTTTCTTAAAAGATGCTTTTATTTCATTAAACAATTCAAAAATAAGTAAATATAATAACATTCCAAAAGTTAGTGATAATAATACACTAGATAAAATTTGATTAATTGCACCATAGAAAATAACTATTAATGCCCCTAAAAAGGAACTAGAACATAATAAAATTATTGAAAATAAATTATCTTTTTTATTATTAATTGAATTTCCTATTTGAAAACCAAGAGGAATATTATGTAAAGATATACTTATCATCATTAATATAGCTCCTTTTATATTATTCAAAGATAAACTATATAAAGTTATTCCTTCAACTAAATTATGAATTGTTAAAGCTATTATAGTAATTTTACCAATATGTTGTAAATGTTCTTCATGATCATGTTTATCACAATGAACGTGATCATGATGATGATGAGGTACTAATTTATCTAAAACAATTAACATAGAAAAACCAACTATCATAGGCATTAATAATTGAATATCTTTATTTTCTAATAATTCAGGAAGTAAATCTAAAAATAATAAACCAATTAAAACAACAAATGCCAAAGATGTCGTAATAAGAGATACTTTTTCTTTATTTTTAAAACAATTAACCATAATAATGCCAATTAAGAAAAATAAGCCAGTTAAAATGGTTAGAATAATTCCTAAATACATTAAATATCACCAACTAAATTTTAACATTATTTTAAACATTTTTAAAGCATATTAAAAGATGGAATAAATCCATCTTTTTATTTTGTTCTTAAACATCCAACTTGTTGGAATTCTAAATGACCAATAACTTCTTTACTAGCATTATTAATTTGATTATAATCACGATAATTTCTAAATAATAATGTTACACCCCAATTATGCATTGTTGCTGCTGCATTTACATTATTAGTAATCATTACATCACCAAGTCGAAATTCACCATCTTTAATATTTACTAAATCTAAATCATATGTATATGGATTGGTAACATTATTAACAGTTTTATAACCATTTAATCGTAAAATTAATTGATTATTTAAATCAAATAATTTACCATTATTTATATACTTATTTTCAAAGGTATTAATATCTGTTTTAAACGATACATTATATAAACAATTAGTTGTATCAGCATAAGATTTTAAGGAAATACTTGAAGTAACCGTATCACTAGCTATTTCTACATATTCATTATTTCCTATTGATGTACGATTCATTTGTTCTTCACTAATATTTAGATTAACTTTATCAGCATACATAATAGTCATTAAAGCATCAGGTACTTCATTTATTTCATTACCATCACCACCACAATTTTTATCACAAAAACCATCATTATTGACATCAATATTTTTATCCGGTGTACCATTACCATTTGTATCACAATTTAAATCACATTTACCATCATCATCTTGATCAACATTTAAATCTGGTTTGCCATCACCATTAACATCAATATTTTTATCTGGCATATTATCGTTATTGGTATCACAATTTAAATCACATTTTTTGTCATTATTGGTATCTTGATTTGATAAATTTTCATCTGGTTTGCCATCACCATTGGTATCTTTATCAACATCTGGTTTGCCATCACCATTAACATCTTTATCAACATCTGGTTTACCATCACCATTGGTATCTTTATTAATATCAGGATTGCCATCACCATCGATATCAACATTGACATCTGGCCAATTATCACCATTAGTATCACAATTTAGATCACATTTATTGTCATTATTGGTATCTTGATTTGATAAATTTTTATCTGGTTTACCATCACCATCAGTATCAACATCGACATCTGGTGTACCATTACCATCAATGTCTTTATTAATATCAGGATTGCCATCACCATCGATATCAACATTAATATCTGGCCAATTATCACCATTAGTATCACAATTTAAATCACATTTACCATCATTATCTTCATCTTGATTTGACAAATTTTTATCTGGCTTACCATCACCATCGGTATCAACATCAACATCTGGCGTACCATTACCATCAATGTCTTTATTTAAATCCGGTTTGCCATCATTGTTTATATCAATATTAGTATCTGGTTCTCCATCTTTATTAACATCACAATTTAAATCACATTTACCATCACCATTAGTATCTTGATCTAATACATTAGTATCTGGAATACCATCACCATTGGTATCAATGTTATAATCTGGTTTACCATCTTTATTAATATCACAATTTAAATCACATATACCATCATTATCTTCATCTACATTAATATCTGGAACTCCATCACCATCAACATCTATATTTTTATCTGGCATTCCATCTTTATTGGTATCACAATTTAAATCACATTTTTTGTCTTTATTGGTATCCTGATTTGATAAATTTTTATCTGGTTTATCATCACCATTAGTATCAACATCAACATCTGGTGTACCATTACCATCAACATCTTTATTAATATCTGGTTTACCATCATCATTAGTATCAACATTAACATCAGGTTCTCCATCACCATCGATATCAACATTGACATCTGGCATATTATCTTTATTAGTATCACAATTTAAATCACATTTGCCATCTTTATCATAATCTTGATTTGATAAATTTTCATCTGGCTTACCATCACCATTAGTATCTTTATCGACATCTGGTGTACCATTATTATCAACATCTTTATTGATATCTGGCTTACCATCACCATCAGTATCAACATTCAAATCTGGTTTGCCATCACCATCGATATCAACATTGACATCTGGCCAATTATCACCATTGGTATCACAATTTAAGTCACATTTACCATCACCATCAGTATCTTGATTTGATAAATTCTTATCTGGCTTACCATCACCATTAGTATCAACATCAACATCTGGTTTACCATCTTTATTAATATCTTTATTAGTATCTGGTTTTCTATCACCATTGGTATCACAATTTATATCACATTTACCGTTTTTATCAATGTCAACATTTATATCTGGTTTACCATCTTTATTAAGATCACAGTTTAAATCACATCTACCATCACCATCGATATCTTGATTTAATAAATTATCATCTGGCTTACCATCACCATTAGTATCAAGATTGACATCTGGCTTACCATCATTATTAGTATCTATATTAATATCTGGTTTGCCATCACCATTAGTATCGACATTGATATCAGGTTCACCATCACCATCTATATCAACATTTAAATCTGGCCAATTATCATTATTAACATCACAATTTAAATCACATTTACCATCTTTATTGGTATCTTGATTTGATAAGTTTTTATCTGGAACTCCATCACCATCTAAGTCAACATCGACATCTGGCTTACCATCTTTATCTATATCCTTATTTAAATCCGGTTTGCCATCACCATCGATATCGATATTAGTATCTGGCATATTATCATTATCAACATCACAGTTTAAATCACATTTACCATCTTTATTGGTATCTTGATTTGATAAGTTTTTATCTGGTTTACCATTATTATTAGTATCTATATCGACATCTGGTTTACCATCTTTATCTATATCTTTATTAGTGTCTGGTTTACCATCACCATTAACATCACAATTTAAATCACAAATGCCATCATTATCTTCATCAACATTTAAATCTGGCCAATTATCACCATTGGTATCACAGTTTAAATCACATTTACCATCACCATCGGTATCTTGATTTAGTAAATTATCATCTGGTTTATCATCACCATTAGTATCGACATTAACATCTGGTTCACCATCATTATTAGTATCTATATTAATATCTGGTTTACCATCACCATTAGTATCGACATTGATATCTGGCTCTTTATTACCATCAATATCAACATTTAAATCTGGCCAATTATCAACATTGGTATCACAATTTAAATCACATTTACCATCATTATTGGTATCTTGATTTGATAAATTTTTATCTGGTTTATCATCACCATTAGTATCAACATCAACATCTGGTTTACCATCTTTATTAATATCTTTATTAATATCTGGCTTACCATCACCATTAGTATCAACATTTAAATCTGGCTCACCATCACCATCAACATCTATATTATATTCTGGGAATCCATCATTATTACGATCGCAATTTAAATCACATTTACCATCTTTATTTTTATCTTGACCTCTTAAATTCTTATCTGGAATTCCATCACCATCAGTATCAATATTTATATCTGGAATCCCATCACCAGTAACATCTATATTAATATCTGGTTTGCCATCACCATTTAAATCAATATTGTAATCTGGATGATTATCACCATCACGATCACAATTTAAATCACATTTTTTATTATGATCATTATCTTGATTAATAAGGTTTTTATCTGGTTTGCCATCACCATCAGTATCAATATTAAATCTAGCTCGACGACCATCTTTTCCATAAGTAATATTTAAGTCTGGTTTACCATCATTATTAGTATCACAGTTAACATCACATTTACCGTCATGATCTAAATCAACATTTAATCGATAATTAAAACTTCCAGCATATCTTCTATTACCTACAATTTCGAAAGTAAATACTGTTACAATCAAAATTAAACATAGTAACATGATTATTACCATAATAACAATAGATAACAATCTTTTCTTTTTTAATTCATCATTCCATATATTTTCAAACATAAAAACATCCCCTAACTACTTTTGACCAAGAGTTGGCTTACTCTTAACATTAAGGTTTAAATATACTAATTTACCAATTTGTGAAGTATCAGCATTACTTGCTAACCAGACATATACTTCATAAGTTTTAGTAGTATCACTAGTACCTTTTTTATTTATTGTTCCTGAAAACAAATTATATTCAGTATTTGCTGATACAGCAGTTAAAGTAGAAATTTGTTTATTATAAGCAGCTGCACCACTTGGAGCAATATTTACCCATTGATTAGCCGATACATCTCTAACAGCAACGTATAATTGAGCCATGTCAATTAAATCAGCTGTTGTTCTTCCTGTTGGAAGTCCATCAGTTTTTTTACTGATAGTTACCGTAAAGCTAGCATCAATATCACCACTATTAGTAACAGTTAATGTTGATTTATTACCTGATAAAGTAGATGGTAATGTTGCCGTAGCAGCATTAGGCATTGTCCCAGAAGCTGGGAAAAATTCCGTTGTTCCAGCCAGTGGCGTAGCACTAGCAGTTACATTAAATGTTCCAGTCGATATTTGTTGAACAGATGATTTGGTCTTTATATCAAAAAAAGCTGAATATGAAACATTCAAAGTTAAAATAGTCAATAAAATAACTGATACCATAACAATTGTAGTATCACGTTTTATGCTCTTTACTAATTTCATCTATGTCACCTTATCATAAGTTTACCATATATTTTTTAAACTAACAATATAAAAATTTAAAAAAATTAGTAATTTTAATAAATTTATTTTTTCTAAATAAAATTTTTATTTACTTTTCAGTACTTTTGGGCTATAATGAGTTGGTTATGCGGGTGATTTTATGGAAATAAGAAATGTTGCAATCATTGCCCATGTCGATCATGGTAAGACTGCATTAGTTGATGAAATTTTAAAATATGTAGGTACATTCAGAGAAAATCAAGATTCTTCTAATTTTTCAATGGATTCTAATCAAATAGAAAAAGAAAGAGGTATTACAATTTTAGCTAAAACCACATCTATTATATATAATAATGTTAAAATTAATATTTTAGATACACCAGGCCATGCGGATTTTGGTGGTGAAGTTGAAAGAATTATGAATATGGTTGATGGTGTTATTTTAGTAGTTGATGCTTATGAAGGACCAATGCCACAAACAAGATTTGTTCTAAAAAAAGCCATTGAAGCTGGGGTTAAACCTATCGTTGTTATTAATAAAGTTGATAAACCAACTGCTAGAATTAAGGATGTAAATGATGAAGTATTAGGTTTATTCTTAGATTTAGGAGCCTCAGAAGAACAAATTAATTATAAAGTTGCTTATACTTCGGCTTTAAATGGCACTTCTAGTTTAGATCCTGATATAAATACCCAAGAAAAATCATTTAAATGTGTTCTTGATTTAATAGTTAATGAAATTAAAGCTCCGGATGCTGATGCATCAAAACCATTTAAATTTCAACCAGCTTTACTCGATTATAATGATTATGTTGGCAGAATTGCTATTGGACGTATATTTGAAGGTAAAGTTAAAGTTGGGCAAATGGTTAATTGTCTAAGACTTGATGGTACAGAAAAACAATTTAGAGTTCAAAAATTATTTGCCTTCACGGCTTTATCTAAGGTAGAAGTAGATGAAATAGCAGCTGGTGATATTTGTGCAATTGCCGGTCTTGAAGACATATCAGTTGGGGAAACTATAACTGAAGTTGGTAATCATGAAAGACTACCTATTATCCATATTGATGAACCTACTCTGCAAATGACCTTTGGTGTTAATACCTCTCCTTTCTCTGGTAATGATGGTAAACTTTTAACATCCAGAAAAATTGAAGAAAGATTAATGCGTGAAACACAAAAAGATGTTTCTTTAAAAGTTGAACAAATAGATTCAGAAAATTTCTTAGTATCTGGTCGTGGTGAACTTCATCTATCTATTCTAATTGAAAATATGCGTCGTGAAGGTTTTGAACTTCAAGTATCTAAGCCAAAAGTTATTTTAAAAGAAATTGATGGCCAAATTTGTGAACCCTATGAAGAACTACAAATTGAAGTTGATGATGAATATATGGGTGGTGTTATTGAAGAATTAAGTTCAAGGGGTGCTATTATGAACGATATGAGTCATTTAGGATCTCTTACTAGAATTAATTACACGATTCCCTCACGAGGATTAATTGGCTTTGCTACTAACTTTATGACTTTAACCAAAGGATACGGAATTATGAATCATTCCTTTAAAGAATATGGTCCTAAGGCTTCGGTTGAACTTGGTGAAAGAAAACTAGGAGTACTAGTATCTAGTGAAACCGGTAAAGCTACTGCTTATGGTATAGGTCAATTAGAAGATCGTGGCATAATGTTTGTTGAACCTAACACCGAAGTATATGAAGGAATGATTGTTGGAGAATGTAATCGTGATAACGATTTAGCTATTAACATTGTTAAAGGTAAAGAACTTACTAACACCAGAGCGGCTTTTTCTGATAAAACTGTTGTCTTAAAAAGACCAAGACCTATTACTTTGGAGTATGCCCTAGATTATATCAACCAAGATGAGTTAGTTGAAGTAACACCAAATTTTATAAGACTTAGAAAAGTAATATTAAATACTGAACTTAGAAAAAAAGCTGATGCTAAAAAATAGTATCAGTTTTTTTATATTTTAATTTTTATACAACTGCCTCTTCAATTTGATCCATACCTACCTTATTAGTTTCTTCAATATTAATAAGTTCTGATTTTTCAAAAATAGATGTAATCGAATCATCATTGACATTATATAAACTATTTTTAAAAGTAAATTCATAACTATGATTTATTAATAATTCTTGTTTGGTATTAATTAACACAGTTTCTTTATTACCTTGATATAAAGATAAAGTAACATAATAAGAATCCTCTTCTTCACCACTCATTATATCTGCAACAGTATATGTTTTAGTAAATACTATTTTACCATATCTTTTACCACACACACCATTATTATAAGCTTTTTCCATTGCCATATCATAAGGTCCAATATAAATATCATTATTACCATCAATTGTATGACATTTAACAATAGTTATTTCACTATTATGATATTCTACACTACCACCATCATACAATTTAAATGTTTGAACATCTTCCATTTTACTAATTAATTTATCTACTCCATCAGTAATATTTTTCCCGACTCTTTTAATATAACTTTTCAATTCAATATCATTATTAATAGTTAATTTATCTAAACAATAAAAATAAATATTTTTATCATCATCACTATAATATTTAGTAATTTTACCTGTACAATTATTAGTAATTTTTTTATTAAAATGAACATTACTATTATATAGTTTAAAATTTTTACCTAAATAATAACCACCATAAAATAAAGTTCCAATAATTATTATCGATGTAATCAATATAAGTATTATTGTAAGTATTTTTTGTTTATATTTATATTTATTAAATAATTTAAATATATTTAAAAAATTAGCTTCGGCATTTTTAGAATAATCTTTATTTTTAATCTTTTCCCCACTTAATAATTCATTAACATTAATATCTAATATTTCACATAATGGTTTTAATAGAGACATATCCATTAAGCATATACCTCGTTCCCATTTTGACACGGCATTTATACTTACCCCAAGCCTATTTGCTAGCTCTTCTTGGGTTAATTTTTTATTTTTTCTTTGTTCCGCAATAAATTTACCAATTTTCTTTTGATCCATCTTATCACTTCCTAAATAAAATGTAACATATTTTTATCTTTTTTAACACACACCATTGGTTGAATTAAAAAAATATATTTTAAAAAAAACAAAAAACCTCTATAATAATGAGGTTAAAAACATTATGGTAACCCGTACGGGGTTCGAACCCGTGAATGCTGCGCTGAGAACGCAGTGTGTTAAGCCACTTCACCAACGGGCTAAAACAAAGCCAAATTAATATTAACATAAATATACATATTATTCAAACATTTTTTTTATGGCTTCTCGATAAATTTCCTTAGTAATTTTATAATCTGGATCTAAAAAGGAACAAGCTTTATTGATACAAACACCACTATTAATTTCCATTATTAATAAATTGTTATTAACTTTAATTATATCAACACTAACAAAACGAGCTTTAAGAGTTTTAGTAACATTTAAAGCTAAATCTTCCACTTGTTTCTTTAAATTTTCATCAGTTACATAATTAGCCGTAGCCCCTTTACTTAAATTAAAATGCCAATCATATTCAAATACTTGTCCTTCATCTAAAATAATATTGTATTTATTTTCAATATTATGTTTAGAAAAGTATTTATGATTTAATTTATTTAATAATTCTTTAATAGTATGAATACCATCACCAATTACAATTGGTTTACTTTTTTCATAAATAAATTTTACCTCATTATCTAATATTATTACTCGATATTCATGTTCAATATTATAAAAAGGACATATACTAATAGAATAATTATTTTGCCATAATTTTTCACAACTTTCTTGTAAAACATTAAAGTCTGTAATATGACATACACCAATACCTTTACTACCATTATTTGGTTTTATAACGACATTTTTATTAAATTCTAAGTAATATTCTTTTAATAATTTATAAGAATCTTTACCTAATTTATTAGTTGGTTTCCATAAAATACGATGTTCTATTATTGGAATATTTTTATCTTTACATATTGTATATAAAGCATACTTATCATCAATAATATCACCAATAGCATGATCATTTAAAGGAAATTTATGTCCCCATATATATTTAGTAACATTATTTTTAGTTAAAGATATAATATAATTACCCGATAATAATTTAAATTCAATATTTTCTTCCATACAAATTTTCTTTATTAAATTTCTATATAACATAAAATCACATCCTTCTCTATTTTAACACAAATAAATACTCGTGAATATATTATAAGTGTGAGGAGTGTTTATGTGAAAAAAAATATTTTGTACATTTTAGCAGGAGTATTAGTTGTTTTAATTATTGGTTTATTAATTATTTTATTTACTAATAAAAAACAAGATAATAATAATTTACAAACTATAAAAGTAGCCGAAGTAACCCATAGTATTTTCTATACACCTTTTTATGTTGCCATCGAAAATGGTTATTTTAAAGATGAAGGTATTGATATAGATTTAATGTTAGTAAGTGGTAGTGATAATGTTGCAGCCTCAGTATTATCAAATGATACATCTGTTGGTTTAGCAGGACCTGAATCAGCTGTCTATGTTTATTTAGGAAAAGAAAAAGATTATTTACAAGTTTTTAGTGGTTTAACTAAAAGAGATGGTCAATTTATGCTAAGCAGAACCAATAAAGAATTTAATTGGCAAGATTTAATTGGAAAAGAAATTTTAATTGGTAGAAGAACAGGAATGCCAGGTTTAAGTTTTTTAAGAGCTTTAAAAAATCAAGGTATTGATGAAAGTCAAGTTAAAATAAATACCTCAATTGAATTTGCAGAATTATCTGGGGCATTTATTGGTGGTGAAGGTGATTTTGTCAATTTATTTGAACCACTTGCATCAAAATTAGAAGAAAACAAAAATGGTTATGTTGTAACTAGTGTAGGAGCAGCATCTGATGCTTTCCCTTATACAGCTTTCTATGCTCGTAAAAGTTATATAAAAGAAAATAAAGAATTATTAAAAAGATTTAGTCAAGCAATTAAAAAAGGATTAGATTATACTTTTAATAATGATAGTTTAGATATTGCTAAATCAATTGAAAAACAATTTAGTGATACAAGTATTGAAGACTTAGCTCAAATGATTGATCGTTATAAAGAAGCTGATGCATGGCTAGATTCACCATTTGTAGAAGAAAAATTTTTTAATACTTTAACTGACTTACTTAAAGAAAATGATTTAATTAAAGAAGATGTTTACTATAAAGATATGGTAAATAACTTATATGAATAATCTCTTAGAGATTAAAAATGTAACTAAAAATTACCATACCAAAGAAGGAGAAATAAAAGCCATTAAGGACTTTAATTTACAAATAAAGCCCGGCGAAATTATAGCTATTGTAGGGCCATCTGGCTGTGGTAAATCAACTATTCTATCAATCATTGCTACACTTGATGAAGAATATTTTGGTGATATTATAAAAAGTAATAATTTAAAAATGGCTTATATGCTACAAAGTGATGCTTTACTTCCATGGCTAACAATTTATGAAAATGCTATTTTGGGTTTAAAAATACAAAATATGCTCAATAAAGAAAATTTAGATTATGTAAATTATTTATTAAAATTTTATAATTTAGAAGAATTTAAAGATAATTATCCTAAAAGTTTATCTGGGGGTATGAAACAAAGAGTTGGATGAATACAGTGTACACACAAAGAATAGTAACAATTAAGTAAGTAACTTATAACTAAAAATAGAAAGATAGAGGTAAAATATGTTATTAAATAGTAATACAGATAAAGTAATTGATTTATTAGATATGTTTGATGATTTAAAGAATACCCACAAAATTAGACTGGCAATATACTTATTAGAAAACAAAACCTTTGATATTAACTTTAATGTTAAAGATATAATTATCCTTTTAAAAGAAGTTTTAAACAAGTTAGATCCAAGTTATAGCAAAACTATTGTTAATTTTGCTAAATATAAGCATTTGTTATTTTTATCAGCCAAGTATTTAGAACTCACTGAAATAGAAAAAAAGAAATTTTCTATTGAAATGTTATTTAATATTTATGAAACTGACTTTAAAGATAAAAACATAAATAAAGAAATTAATAAATACTTATATATTTATGACTATTGTTATGTAGTTTTAAATAAGTAGTAAAAATCTAGTAGTCTTTTGATTACTAGATTTTTTTACTCATACAAATTTATCTAACTATTTTTCAATTTAACTCTTAATATTATTCCAAATAATCAAACAAAATTTCCTATTATTAAGGTTATTATTCTATCTATGGTAGTTGTTTCTAATTATTTCTACTTTTTGATACTTAAATGCAAACAATGTAACTTTTTTACCACAATGAGGACACTTAGCATGTTTGAAACCTCTTTTCATAGGTAACGGAAGTTTTAAAGTCGTTTTACACTTATGACATCTTTTATAAATATGATCTTTATCTTTATAATTTCTTTTAATATTTTCAAAAGGTTTTAGTATCTTATTTCTTGTTTTTATAAATTTTTGATTTTCATTACTTCTTTTATAAATATTTTTAGAAAAGAAACGATAAAACATAATCGTAATTGTAACAAGTTCCAATATTACTAATATATTGTTTCTTACAAATATACTAATAATAAATAAGCATATATACAATTTAAACAAAAATTTATATAAATCATCAGGACCATATCTTCCATACATAAACTTTTGAATTTTATTTGCAAATTTCATTTTTACCCCCTTATCTCTTTGCTTTTTCTTAAATAGATATAACCTACTTATAGAAAATACAGAAGCTCCAATAATACCATCTAATAAATCATACATAGTATCATATAATCCAATATCAATATATCCACCATATTTTTGAATCCAATCTTCTCCATTAACAGTTAATTTATCAATACCAATTTTTATGGCTTTATTAACTTTATCATCATTTAGATTAACACTTATAATATCTGTTATTACAGTATCTTTTTGCATATCAGTACCCATAAGATTATCTATGCCAAACTCAATACATTCCTAGAAAACAAGAAGTGTCATAGTAAAACAAAATGAAGTTATTATCTTAAAAAGTATTGGTAACTTTAATTTCTCATACTTTTTTCTACAAGAGTTATAAAAAATAGACCTACCGATACTAATAACATTCCGCTTGTAAAATGAAGCAAATCATCCCACCATGAAACATTTATATAATATTCTCCTATTTCTCCCATTATTTCTGAAGCAAAAATAAAAAGGTATATTGTAATTTCTATTGCTATTGGAAATTTAATATTAAATTTTTTATCAAATATTCTCGGTATTGAAAATAATACTAAGGTATAAAAGCACGCAAACATCAAAAACCAATCTTTTAAGAAAATTTGTCTTATCATTATAGCCACAACTAGAAGACTTAAAATAAAACGAATTAACTGATTAGCTTTAACTTTTTTAACTTCATACTTTCTCAAATACCTTTCTTATTTTAGCTACTTATTAATATACTTTATTTTCCATATTTTTTGTAAATAATCTACTTAATAGATTTATGTCAGTAGCTTGTTTTGATTCTAACAAATTGGATTGTTTTCTTTTTATTGAAAGTTTATTCATTATTTGATCCATCTTCCAAATATCATCTGCAAGTTTTTTTAACTCTTTTTTATCCTTATCAGACATACAAGTTGATTTGTAATTTAATTTATGTTCACTGGATGCCCAAAAATCCATTGCTGTACTTCTTATCTGAATTTCACAGTTTATATCTCTTTTAATTTCATTAATAACAACAGGGATTTGAACAATAATATGGTATCCCCTATAACCACTCCTCTTTGGATTTTTTATATAGTCTTTTTCTTCAATAATTTTAAGACTACCTTTACTCTTTATTTTATTTATTACAGAATAAATATCATCAACAAAATTACAAACAATTCTAGCTCCTACAATATCACATAACAAAAAGGTATTTTCAATTGTAAAATCTATATTTTTACGATTCATTTTTTCATAAAGACTACTAAATGATTTTATTCTTGTTTTTATATGGTCTATTGGTTGTATTTCACTTAAAGTAGAAAACTCATCATTTATGAGATTTAGTTCTGTCTGTAATTGCTTTAAAGCTGATTCATAATATAATTTAATTTTACCAAACTCTTTTAATCTCGATTCCTCTTGAGTCATTAATCTTCCCTTCTTCCAAACATGAATATCAATCTTAATATTTGAATCAGTGTTGTTGCAACACTAGCAACATAAGTGAGTGCTGCCGCAGTTAATATTGTTTTACCACTCTTTAATTCTTTACTTGTTAAAAAATGCGAATAATCCAGTTCTTTTAATGCCCTCTTACTAGCATCTATTTCTACAGGTAATGTTATTATTTGAAATAGTAAAATAGCTCCTTCTAGCAAAATACCAATCCAAATTAAGTTAAATGCTCCAAATATTATACCTAAAAGAATAGCAAAATAGCCGGCATAAGAAGAAAAATTAACTACTGGTACTAAACTGGCTCTAATTCGCATAAAAATAAATCCTACTTTATCTTGAATTGCGTGACCGCATTCATGACAAGCAACACTTACACTTGCAATAGAAGTACCATGATAATTTTCTTTTGATAAATTTACCTGTTTTTTTTGCGGATCATAATGATCACTTAAATAACCATTTACTTCACAAATAGATACATCTTGCAGTCCATTTTTATCTAATATGTATCTTGCTGCTTCGCATCCTGTAAGTCCTCTTTCATTTTTTACCTTACTATATTTACTATAAGAAGACGAAACAAATGCTTGAGCTGCTCCAGTTATTATTAAGGTAATAAATGTTAGACCATAACTTATAAAATAATAATCCATATTAAATTTCCCTTTCTATTAATTTAAGATTTGAATATATTTTTTGATTTCCTTTTCTGTTAAAACTTTTCCTTGACTGATTACTTTATCATTGATTATAAATGCTGGCGTATTAGAAACATTATATTTATCTAAATCTTTTTGATTTTGAGAATCTTCAACATCAGCTTGAATCTCATTATTTTTCAAACACCTTTCTAAATTTTTTATTAATTTCATTTTATTACTTGAATTTTGTCCTATAATTTTTATTTTCATTTTCTTTTCACCTTTCCTTTTTTATTATTTATTAGACAACAATTGCATTTGGATAAATATATTTTAAAAATTTATCATTATATTTTTTATCTATATAATTCCAGAATTTACCAGTTCTTTTGATATTATTTCTCCTCTCCTTCATTCTAAAAGATGCAATATATGAAATAATAGCATCATATATAAAGAACAATACTGTTATAATAAATATTAAAATAATATTTCCATTCAAATTTAATGTAAAAAAATAGTCAGCAAGAGGGAATAGAAAATATTTGCATAAGAGAACGGATGCTATTCCAAACAATACAGAATACAAAATATTTATCCTTCCATCTAAATTTAAAGGAAATTTACTATAATCCCATGAAATTGTCCCAAATATTTTTTCTTGTAAAATACTAGATATGAATTCAACTAATGTACTTACAATAAATCCTACAATAAATATTTGCATATTTTTCTTTATATTTAATAATCTACATATTAACAATATAATAAGTCCAACAGCTCCATAAATTGGTATAATTGGTTCATAAATTAAACTTTTTCTCCATTCTATTTTTTTATATCTAAATATAAACCATAATGTTTCAACTATAAATCCCAAAAATGAAGCAATTAGAAATATCCAAAAAAAACTAATAAATTCCTACATAACTTTCTACTTTTTAATTATTTATTAACTATAAAAAGTCCTCCTTTCATATTACAATTAACATTTTATTACTTCTTTATTAATATTTTATAATTATTTTATTAAGAATTATTAAAAAAATATTAAGTCTTACTGTGCTTAATATTTTTAACTTTTTTATTCTATATTAATCTCCATTGGAATTGTAAATTCAATAACTAATCCTTTATTGTTATAGCCCCTAATTTTTCCACCATGAAGTTCTATAAATTCTTTACATATTGATAATCCTAAACCTGATATTTTTCTTGAAGAATCTGTTGTAAAAAATGGATCAAATACTTTATCAATAATATTTTCATTTATACCTGTTCCATTATCCTTTATTACAAATTTTATATTTTTATTTTTCTTTTCAATATTTATATTAATAACACCATGTTTCGGAACATATCTTATGCTATTAGAAATAATATTTGAAAAAACTCTCTTTATCTTTAAAATATCAATTTTGATTTTTTCCTTTTCACAATTAGAAGTAACATTAAATTCAATATTTTTATTATTAAGATCTATCTTATAATCATCATTTAATTCATTAATTAAATCTTTTATTACGATTTCATCTAATTTTAATTTTTTATTATCATAGTTTACTAAATAATCATCAAAACCACTTAATATATCTTTTATATGAATAGCTTTTTCATGAATTTTAGAACTATATTTTTTTGTTTCTTCTTTCGATAAATTATCTTCCATTAAAGAAGAATAGCCAATAATTGAAGTTAATGGAGTTTTTATATCATGTGAAATACTTGCAATAATCCTTTTTTGCTCTAATTTTTGGTTTTCTAAAGAATCAACTAATTCCGAAAATTCTTGTTGAATAGTATCAAGTTCATTATTAAACTTTCTTATAACTGGTTTTTTACCAAATTTATAATTTTTTATATCATTTATAATTTTTTCAATTGGAGCAATAATGGTGTATCCTGTAAATTTATAAATAATAAACATTAGAACTGAAATTATTATGATTTGGAATAAAATAAGAGAAAGTACTATTCTTGTTGGACCAAAATCATTACTAATATAAGCATTTACTACATATACTTCACTGCCAGCCTTTAATACATCACTAAATAATTGAAAATTTGATTTTGCAATTTCGTCTGATTTAATAATTTCATTATTTAAATTTTTGATCTGAAATTTAATTTTATATTCTTGGGTTATATTTTTTAAATCAGTTACTAATGAATTAAATGAAGAATAATCAGATTTTAATTCTTCAGATAATATTGTTTTTCCAATTGATTCAACATTAACAAGCATTGGTCTTATTCTTAATCCATACCATAAAATTAACGAAAAAACATTAACTAAAGCTATAAATAATACAGAAACTAAAAATCTTTTTCTTAATTTATTACCAAAAATCTTACTCATTATCATCAACTATCTTTGCAAATTTATACCCATATCCCCAAACAGTTATAATATATTCATCATTATCTCCAAGTTTATCTCGTAAATTTTTAATATTGACAGCAACAGTACCTATATCTCCATATTCGCTTCCCCAAACATTTTCAAAAATTTGTTCTTTAGATAAAACTATACCTGCATTTTCCATTAAGTATTTTAGTAGCTCAAATTCTCTTGTAGATAAATCTATTTTTTTATCTTTTCTTTTGACTTCATAACTTGCTACATTTAAAGTAATTTCTCCAATACGAATAATATCTCCTTTTTTCTGACTACTTGCTCTTTTATTTAATCGTAAATGAGATTTAACTTTTAATAAAAGTTCTGTATTATCAAATGGCTTTGTAATATAATCATCTCCACCTATTTCATAACCCACAATTTTATCTATCACTTCACTTTTTGCCGATACAAATATAATAGGAATATTAATACTATCCCTAATTTTAGAACATAATTCAGTTCCACTTAATTCTGGCATCATAATATCAAGTAATATTAAATCATAATCAAAGTTTGAACTTTTTATAAAAGAAAGAGCATCTACTGGATTATTAATGATTTTTGATTCAATTTGTTCTTTTTTTAATACTAAAGATATTAATTCTGAAATATCTTTATCATCATCTATAATTAATACTTTTGACATAAAATCACTCCTCGTATAAAATATAATAAATTCTAAAAATGAATTTTTTATAATGAAACAATTTCTCCTCTATCAATAATTATAGAAAAAAATTATTAAGATTCTATTTATAAATTATTAAGAATTATTAAATTATTTCATCATAAAAAACATTTAATATTCCATCGTAATTCTTATTCCATGGTTTATTTCTACCATAATAATGAATCACAACAGTATTTTTTCTGACCCAATCTATGTCAATTTTATTTTTTTTATTTAAATTATGTAATCTTAAACCTTTATCTCCTAAATTATATAATAATGGTGACACTTCTTTTACTCTATCACCATATAAAGCATAAATTATGTCTTGATCTGGTAATAATAATTTATTTTTGTTTTTCTTAATAAAATATATCACTTCTTTTTCTACAGGAATATTTCTTAACTCTTTTAAATTCATAAGCAACACTCCAGTATTAACATATATATTTTTTTCATTAACATTCAAACGCATACTATGAAATTTATGTAACCCATTTCTTATATGTGTTGCACCAATAAACAAATTATTTTCAAAATCCATAGTGTATAATTCACTTAATGAATTTATTACAACTGTATCTACATCTAAATACAATATTTTATCAATAGTTTTTGGAAGATATTTTGATGCAAATAACCTAAAGTATATTTCTATAGGATATCTTTTTTCATATACAGGAAAATTATTGATTTCTTTATTATCTATTTTAATAAAATGAATTTCTATATTGCTATTTTTAACACTTGATAAAATTAATTCTTTTTCTTGTTTTTTTAATTCTTTATATAATATATATACATCATATACAACATTTGGATTACTTTTTATAATTGATTTAAGTAATACTTTCGTTTGTGATACATAATTACTATTGATAGCTAATAAAATATTCATTCCCTCTCTCCTTTTAATTTTAAAATTTTATATACTAAAATTAGAACTGTCCCTAATGTTGATGTAATCAAATCCATCATTGTATCATTTAAGGCTAGTCTTCCTACTAATTTTCCAGCTTTTTGGGTATCCATTTTTAAAATACCATCCGTTGTATATTCCCAAATCTCCCATAAATTACCTATAGCAAGTGCAAAAAATACTGCAAAAAGTAACATAGTTAATTCTCCTGTATTCTTTTGGTTTTTATTTATTAAGGTATATAAATCTATTCCTATTAAAAACATAATTATTCCAGATACAAAATGAAGCATTATATCCCACCAAGAAAATAAACTATAAAAGCCTAAACAAGAACCTAAATACTGGGCTAAAAATATAAATAATACAATTAATAGATTATTTATATTATTTAATTTTATTTTGAATAATTTATTCAAAATAATTTCATAATGTGTTAATAAAAAAGCAAGAATAAGCATAACAACACTTTTATAATCTGAATTTGCTAATTTAATAACAGCCGTTACAATAATCATAATTTTTAAAATACTATTAAGAATTTTATATACATCTTTTTTCATACACACTCCAAATACTACATTTTTTCTAAATTAAAATCAACTGATCTTAAATTTTCTATTTTTTCTCTTTCTTTTAAAAGTAAAATATATTTTACTATTAACTTATTAAAAAGACACATCATCTAATGCACTAACTTTTGTTGTAACCATCAAAACTAAAACAATGGTGCAAATAATCTTAAAATAGCTTGCCATAAAGATTTTATTAAGCCAACATGAACATCTTTATCATCCAATTTTTGACAATCATTAAATGTGTTTTCAAAATCTTTAAATATTGTATCTATTTCATTAACATTTTCCATATAAATTCCGTTTTCAAAATGATGATATAAACTTCTATAATCCATATTTATTGTTCCAACTACAGATCTAACATCATCAGATAAAAATACTTTTGAATGAACAAAACCATTTGAATATTTATAGATTTTTACACCATTATCATGTAACACTTTAAAGAACGATGTTGTTTGGGTATAAACTATTTTCTTGTCTGGAATACCTGGGACAATTATTCTTACATCAACTCCTCTTTTCGCAGCCCTACAAAGTGAATTAACCATATCAGTATCAATTATTAAGTATGGAGTCATTATGTATAAATATTTTTTCGCACTATTAATCATATTAATATATACATCTTCCCCAATTAAATCTTTATGTAGTGGTGCAACTCCGTATGGAATAACATATCCATTTTTTTTATTACTATTCTTAAAATCATATTTAAACTTTGTAATATCTTTATCTTCATTCATATTAGCATTCCATAAAGTCAAAAACATAATTGTTAAATTCCAGATAGCATCACCAACAATTTTAATACCATTATCTTTCCAGATACCATATTTACTATTAATATTTATATACTCATCACTTAAATTAACACCCCCAGAAAAAGCTACTTTTCCATCTATAACAGTGATTTTTCTATGGTCTCTATTATTCATAAATATTCCTCTAAAGGGACTTAATTTATTAAATGAAATACATTTTATACCAAATTTTGCAAGTTCTTTTGGATAATTTGCAGAAAGCATAGCAACACTCCCTGCATCATCATATAATAGTCTAACTTCCACCCCTTGAGTTACTTTTTCTTTTAATATATCTAAAATGCTATTCCACATAATACCTTCTTTTATTATGAAATACTCCATAAATATAAACTTCTCTGCTTTTTTTAGTTCTTTTAATAGTTCAGGGTAAAATTTTTCCCCAAAATCATAATAGGCAATTTCATTATTAGTACTTACAGGAAATTTAGCTATATTTACGATATACTTAATATTATCTAATTTTTTATCCTCTAACTCTTTTCTAATATTTTCATTCTGAATTAAGTATTGATCATATTCTCTTTCTTTTTCAAATATATTTTTTTGTAATTTATTTTTAGCATAATTTTTTCCTAAAGTAATTAATATAATTGTCCCAAATATGGGAAATACCAAAATTAATATCACCCACGGTAAGTCATTGGAAAGTCTTGTACTATTTTTTAAAATAACCAGAACAATCAAAATACTTATCACATCATAAATTAATGTAATAATTCCAAGATATTTATAAAAAAATAATCTTATTACAATTGCAAATCCAAATTGTAAAATAACTCCTATTGCGACTATTATAATTCTTTTTATTGCATTTAACATTTTTTCCTCCTACATCACTTATTTTATATTTATAAATCTAATTTAACTATTTTTTAATTTTATTGCCCTTAATTTTTCAAGTCTAGTTGCTTGACTTTGTAATAACCAACTATTTGCAGACTCGTATGAAATCATTTTTGAAATCATACTGTTTTTATTTATGACTTATGACAGCATGACAGCAATTTTTGGGAGGGGTACTCCCATTTTTTCGTGTCATTGGTGTCATTAATTTTTTTTATTGAATGTTTTTTCAACGAGTTCTTTTGTTTCTTTGTTAGCATTATAAACTGCTAAATAATTAAATAATATTGCAAAAGTTAATAATATATACATTATCCAAATGACAAATAAATTTGTTTTAATACTTTTGTCTAAAAATTCATAAAACAAAACTGCTAAATATAATAAACCACTAATCACAACTGTAACGGCTGTTACATCATTAAATGATCTATTTATAGTATTTGATTTATGTTTATCTACATTTCTTCCTACTTTACTCCAAATCCATACATATAATACTTCTAATAGTAACATTAAAGTTACTAAAATCCAATATACAGCATAATATGGATTCTTCTTAAAAATTACACTCAAAATAGCAAATAACAACAATAAAATATTTATAACAATTGCACAATTACTGATCCTTTTGTTTCTTTTTATCATTTT